>NZ_JBEOVY010000013.1:0-46002 GCF_040295745.1 Saccharopolyspora sp. NPDC002686 | reverse complement strand
CCGGAGAGCGTTCCGGCCGGCTGCTGCAGCTGCTCGCCCTGGAACAGGAACGCGCCCAGCAGGGTGCGCAGCTGCTGCTCCGGGGCGTCGGGGGCTTGCACGATCAGCTCCCGCAGGTCGAAGCGGGCGTCGTCGGTGACCAGGCAGATCCCGCGGCCCGCCGCGGCCAGCGCTTGGGCGAAGGCCGACGAGCCGGTCTCAGCGGAGCCGGTGAGGGTCAGGCCCGCGCGGGTGACGGCGTCGTCGAGGACCAGCCGGGCGGCATTGGCCCGGTTCATCAGGATCAGCGGCTCGGTGACCAGCTCGGCCAGGCTGATCGTGGTGCGCTCGGCCCACGGGTGGTCGGGAGGCACCTGCGCGGTGACCGGAGTGCGGCCCAGGAACGCCGATTCCAGCGGAGCCGGCGCGGGATTGGTCGAGATGCCGATGTCGGCGTCGCTGTGCAGCAGCGTGTCGAAGACCTTGCTCGGTTCCTCCTGGATGGCGTCGCGGAGCGCGGGTCCCGCCGTGTCACCGCCCGCCATGAACGGTGCCAGCAGGTACGCGACCGTGGCCGGAGGGGCGACCACGGTCAGCGCGGCCTCTTCACCCCGGCCCACGGCCGCCATGGTGTCGACGGCCTGCTCGGCGCGGCGCACCAAGTCCTGGGCAACGGGGCGGAAGCGCCGACCAGCGGCGTTGAGCGCCAGCGAACCGGCGCCGCGGGTGAACAGGGCGACGCCGAGGTCCTTCTCCAAGGCGGCGAGCTGGCGCGAGATGGACGGTTGAGCGATGTGCAATCGGCGTGCCGCTGCGGTGACCGACTCGGTTTCGGCGACGGCGAGGAAGTAGCGCAGCACCCGCAGTTCCACGGTGACCTCCCGGATGGCATGCCTGCGAGGCATGAGGATCGTAGGAATCAAGTATTAGACGGCATCGGTGGCCGAATTCAAACTGTTGGCTGTCCGTCCTGGTTCCTCCGGCGCAGATCCGGAGGAACCGCGTCCCCGGAGGCTCCATGACTGTTCCACGCCCCGCCGGGCTCGCCGGTGCGTCGGGCCAAGCCCGTCGCGCGGGCCTCGCCTCGTTCGTCGGCACCACCATCGAGTGGTACGACTTCTACATCTACGGGACGGCGTCCGCGTTGGTCTTCGGGAAGCTGTTCTTCCCGGACGCCTCACCCGCCGCCGGTGTTCTCGCCTCCTTCGCGACGTTCTGGGTCGGTTTCCTGGCCCGTCCGCTCGGCGGCATCGTGTTCGGCCACTTCGGCGACCGGATGGGCCGCAAGGGCACCTTGGTCACCACGCTGCTGATGATGGGCGCGGCCACGTTCCTCATCGGGGTGCTGCCCACCCACGCCCAGATCGGGGTGGCGGCACCGTTCCTGCTGGCACTGCTGCGCGCCGTCCAGGGCATCGCCGTGGGCGGCGAATGGGGCGGGGCGGTGCTGATGGCGTCCGAGAGCGCGCCGAAGGGGCGCGGGTCGCTGTTCGCGATGCTGGTGCAGCAGGGCTCCCCGGCGGGGGCGATCCTGGCGACCCTGGTCTTCCTGGCCGCCGGGACCATGGACGACGCGGCCTTCGCCGCGTGGGGCTGGCGGGTGCCGTTCCTGCTGTCCGGTGTGCTCGTCGTGGTCGGGCTCGTGATCCGCATGAAGGTCGCGGAGTCGAACGAGTTCGAGCAGGTCAGGGAAAGCGGTGAGGTGGTGAGGCTGCCGATCGCCGAAGTGCTGCGCACCGCCTGGCGGACCGTGCTGCTGGGCATCGGCGCCTCGATCATGGGCATCTCGTCCGCGTACTTCACCAACACCTTCGTGCTGTCCTGGACCACCAACGAGCTGCACATGAACCGGCAGACGATGCTCTACGTCCTGCTCGGGGTCTCCGTCGTGCAGTTCCTGTGGCAGCCGCTGGCGGCGCTGATCTCCGAGCGGGTCGGCGAGGCCCGGTTCATGGTGTGGTCGCTGCTGGCCAACGTCGTCCTCGCCGGGCCGATGTTCCTGCTGGTCAGCACGGCGCAACCGGTCCTGGTCCTGGTCGGCATCGCGCTCGCCACGATCGCCGGCTCCGGGTACTACGCCGTGCTGGCCGGATTCCTCGCCCGCGCGTTCACCTCCCGGGTCCGCTACACCGGCATCTCGCTGTCGTACCAGCTGTGCTCGACGCTCATCGGCGGTACGACGCCGTTCGCGGCCCAGGCGCTGCTGACCGCCGGCGGCTCGATCTGGCCGGTGGTCGGGTTCTACGCGGCCCTGCTGCTGATCACCACGGGCTGCGTCGCCGCGCTCGCCAGGGCCACCGCGCGGCGCACGAGCCGGGTTCAAGCTCCGGCAGCCCTCTGACGACTCCCGAACGACAAGGAGATGACGACCTTGCGCCTCGACGCGGTGTTCCACAATGGACGATTCAGCACCCTCGACCCGGCTCGCCCCGCGGCTCGCGCCGTGGGTGTGCTGGGCGGTCGAATCGTCGCGCTCGACGAGGAGCTGGACGGCTGCACCGGGGATGTGGTCGTCGATCTCGACGGCGCGCACGCGGTGCCCGGCTTCAACGATGCCCACCACCACCTCAGCCTCGTCGGCAAGGGGCTGCGCGAGCTGGACGTGTCCTACACCGCCGCGCCCAGCCTCGACGCGCTGTACCAGGCGGTGGCCGAGCGGGCGGCGACGCTGCCCGCCGATGCCTGGGTGCTGGGCGCGGGCTACGACCAGAACAAGATCGGCGCCCATCCGACGGCCGCGGAACTGGACCGGGTGGCTCAAGGCCGTCCGGTCTGGCTGATGCACACCTCGCACCACATGGCAGTGGCCAGCACCGAAGCGTTCGCCCGGGCGGGGTTCGCCGACCTCGCAGCACTGCCAGACGTGCCAGGCGGTCACGTCGTGCGCGACGCCGACGGGCGGGCTGAGGGGCTGCTGCAGGAAACCGCGATGCAGCTGGTCGAACGCGCACTCCGCCCGGAGCCGACCGAGGAGTGGACCGCGAACATCGCAGCCGGGGCGCAGGCCGCCCTCGCAGTCGGCCTGACCAGCGCGACCGAACCGGGCATCGGCGTCGTCGACGGCATCGGCAACGGGCCGGCAGACCTGGACGCCTACCTGCGGGCGCGCGAGCGCGGCCTGCTCGGGGTCCGGATGACGGTCATGCCCTACATCACCGCACTGCACGATTGCGGCGCGTTGGAGCCGGGCACCACCTGGTACGGCCTCGACCTCGGGATGCGCACCGGCTTCGGCGACGAGTGGCTGCGGATCGGGCCGACGAAGATCCTCTCGGACGGTTCGCTGATCGGCCGCTCCGCGGCGATGTGCTGCGACTACCACGATTCCCCCGGGAACAGCGGGTTGCTGCAGTACGAGGCCGAGCAGATCCGCCGGTACGTCGTCGAGGCGCACCGCTGCGGCTGGCAGGTCGCCACGCACGCCATCGGCGACGCCGCGTTGGACGTCGTCCTCGACTCCTACGCGGAGGCGCAGCGGCTGCACCCGCGCGCGGACGTGCGCCACCGGATCGAGCACGCGGCGGTCACCAGCGATGCGCAGGTCGCCCGCATCGCGGAGCTCGGCCTGATCCCGGTGCCGCAGGGCCGGTTCCTGTCGGAGATCGGTGACGGATTGCTGTCGGCCCTCGGCCCGGTTCGGGGGCAACTGGCCTACCGGATGCGCTCGTTCCTGGATGCGGGGGTGGAGCTCCCGGGTTCCACGGACGCCCCGGTCGTCGCCGGTGACCCGCTGCTGAGCATCCACGACATGGTCAACCGGCGGACCGCCTCGGGAGCGCCGATCGGTCCGCACGAAGCCGTGACGGTGCGAGAAGCGTTGCGCGCTTACACGATCGGCTCCGCCTACGCCGTCCACGAAGAGCGCATCAAGGGGACCTTGGCCCGCGGCATGCTCGCCGACTTCGTCGTCCTCAGCGACGACTTGCTGGGGGTGGCGCCGGAACGCATCGGGGAGCTGACCGTCGGCGCCACCGTCGTCGGCGGCCGGATCGGCCATGACGCGGGGGCGTTGAAAGTCTCCTGAGACTGAACCCCCGATCACTTCAGGTAGATACGCAAGGGCTACGTAGTACCACCGATGTTCGCGCATTCGGGACTAAAGACACTGGTGTCAATCCGACGAAGCAGATCCGTTCAAGGCGAGACCATGCATCTCCTGTCCCCTCCCGACCGAACCGAGCCGCGGCCCCGACGCTCGTCGCGTCCCTCCCGACCGAGCGCCGCGGAGGTACTGCGGTACGGAGAGCGCTACGCGGACCTCCGTGACCGGCACCTCGCGGACACCTTGATCCTCGAGGATGCGGTGGAGGAGCGCGAGGAGATTTCGGCTCACGAGCGCATCACCTGCCACGTTCACCGTCGCTGGACACATGAATGCATCGCTTCGCCGATGCACGTCATCCCCGTCACCGGGCACCGCTGGTGCCGCCGCTGCGAGGCCGAGGCGTCCGTCGCGGTCGACGAGTTGACCGGATCGGTGACCGTGGTGTGCACGCGGTGCCGCCAGGTCCTCGAGACCGCGGCGAACCGGCAGGTCGTCCGGACCTGCCGAGCCAGCCTGGCCGCTGCGCACGAAAGCCGCCGTGCTCGCGCGCAGGCGCAGAGCTCCGCCTCGGCAGCGGCCTGACCGGTCAGCAAGAGCCGGCACGAGCGACGGTCGCACCTGTCATTGATCATCGTTGAACGGCACGTCGACCGGACCTACCGCGCGAGACGTGACTTCCGCGCCGGACCAGGATGATCACTTGCCGTCGTGGTCGCACCGATCCGGTTCGGCACCGGAACGGGCGGCCGGCGGGTGGCGGTGGTCGTTGCCAGGTCGCAGCATCTTTGGACGTGTCCCGAAGGGCGCGGTCGGGAGCGGGAGGACCTGGGTGATGCAGGCGGATCTGGTGCTCGAGGGCGGCGGGGTCAAGGGGATCGGCACGATGGGTGCCGTCCTCGGGCTGATGGAGCGCGGCTACGCGTTTCCGCGGATCGCCGGTACCTCCGTCGGGGCGGTGGTGGCGGCGCTGGTGGCCGCCGGGGCCGACACCAGGCAGCTCCGCGGAGCCATGGGTCGGCTCGAACTGTCCCAGGTGCCGGACCGGATGCCGCCGCACGTGCCGCTGATCAGCGAAGCGCTCGCGCTGTTCACCCGGAACGGTGCCTACGAGGGCGATTACCTGAAGGATTGGTTGGACCGCGAGCTGCAGGCGCTCGGCGTCACCACGTTCGGCGATCTGCGCCGCGAGCCCGACGGTGACGACGGCAACCTGCACGACGACCAGCGCTACAAGCTGGTCGTGCTGGCCACGGACATCACCCGTGGTCGGCTGCTGCGGTTGCCGTGGGACTACCACCGGTTCCACCTCGATCCCGACCGGCAGTCCGTCGCCGACGCGGTGCGGATGTCGATGTCCATCCCGCTGTTCTTCGAGCCCCAGCAGCTCACCGATCCGGTCACCGGGGAGACCTCGGTGGTCGTCGATGGTGCGGTGCTGTCGAACTTCGCAGTCGAGATCTTCGACCGCACCGACGGGCGGCAGGCGCGCTGGCCCACCTACGGGGTCCGGATCATGCCCGACCTGCCCACGGGGATGGACCACGTCTTCCCCACGCTCGGGCTGCCGCTGCCGCCGCCGTTCGAACTGCTCAAGAAGGTCGTCGTCACGGCGTTCGTGGGCAACGACCAGACCCACCTCGACCGCCCCGACGTCCGCGACCGCACGATCACCATCGACACGGCGGAGGTGGGCATCACCGAGTTCGACGTGGACCCCGAGATGGTGCAGGCCTTGATCCACCACGGGAGGGAAGCGGTCGACGCCTTCTTCGCCGACCGGCCGGGTTGAACCCGCCAGCCGGTTCACGGCCTATTGCTACGGCGAGGCGCACCTGCGATCATCCATTTGGGTGGTCTCGCCGCGTGCATTTGGTGTATGCCGACCGGGGGTGTTCGGTGGCTCGCATCCCAGAGCGCTGGGGCAGCGGGCGGAGGGGACTGCCGTGAACCCAGCAAGCGCTGGCTCGTCGACTTTGGTGCGTCTTGGTCGCCGCTGCGGAAAGTCGGCGGCGCAACGCCACCATGACGGGAGGGCCCGTGATGACTACCGGCAGCGAGTCACCGATCTACGACACGTTGATCGGTGAGCTGTTGTGCGACCCCGAGAAGACGTGGAGCGTGCCGCCACCGCCCAGCTTTGCCGAACTCCTCGACGGCCAGTCGGCCGATGGTGCCCATTTCGATACCGCTGCCCCCGAATGGCCGGTCTCCGCTGAGTGAGTCGGCGCGCGGCGACCGCGTCGCTCCAACTGTTCTCGTGAAACCCGCCCGGCGATCATCGGGGCAGGGGCCAGCCGTCCTCGGCGCCGCGGATCGTGGCCGGGCAGTGCTTGCGCTGACGGCCGGAGCGGGTCGACCCCGGCTTCCCGCAGAGCAGTGCGAGGCCGAAGAACCAGCCCGCTCCCACCAGGGATACGAGCAGTGCCTGCGTGTACCAGTTCTCGCTCGTGGACTCGGTTGTGATTTCGCCGGTCCACACCAGACCGATCAGGCGGACGTTGCACCACATGGCAGAGCTGAACAGTGCGATGAATGCGATCCAGAGCGGAAGGCGTAGCAGCCAACCTCTCCGGTGTGATTGTGATTGTTCCATGTCGCGTGATCCTGGCACTGCTCCGACCGGCCACAAGTTGCTCGACCCTTTGAGGTGACGCTCGCCTGATCGACAGTTCAGCAGTGCAGGTCGTCAAGATCGCGCCCGGTTATGTGATTTTGTTGTGCAACAAGTCTTTTGAATTATGGCGTCCGAGAATTTTCTTGCGCAGTCAAGGATGTATCGGCCACGAGCGGGTTGAATCCGATCGTCTCAACAGGACAGTCAGCACGTACCGTCGTAAGGTCGCTTGCAGGATGTTCGCGATAACCCCGAACTGTCGCGAGCACCTCAGAGAGCGATCTCCGGCGGTTCCCCGGCTCCGGCTTCTCCGCTATCGAAGTTGATCCGCTCTCTAGCGGCGGTGGCGCGCGGCGTTTCTTTCCCTCGGATGACCGGGCGTCGCCGCCGCGCTCCGCCTCCTCGATTTGTCCGAGTTCGCCGGCCAACCGCTATCGGGGTACGGCGGGGCCTCCGCCATTCACGCGGTGCGTGAGCTGCGGCTCGGCCCCATAACTCCTGATGAGGCCGAGCCGCGAGATCGTGCATTGAACACTGTGGACACTTGCGCTTGTTGCTGTGCGGCTCGTGGGCTAGTGCCGATCAGCCGCAGCCTGCTGGTTGAATTCGGTCGCGGTTGGTGAGCCTGGCGTGGTGGCCATCTCCGGCAGCAGGAGTCCGAGTGCGCGGGCGGCGTTGGGCAGTCCGGCACCGGAGCGGGTGGGGTCCGCCGGGGCGACCAGTTGGCTGCTGGTGCAGATGGTGTGGAACAGGTATCCGACGCGTGCGGCGTTGCGGACCCGGAACCAGTCGCGGAAGCCGTCGTGGTGGGCCAGCACCAGTGCGGTGAGGCCGGTGATGTGCGCCGCTGCGATCGCGGTGCCGTCGCGGAGCGTGTAGCCGTCCGCAGGCGCGGCTACCGGGATCGCCACGCCCGGCGCGCACACGTCGACCTCGCGGCCGAAGCAGTTGAAGGCAGGAGAGAAGTAGCCGTCAGCGCTCGTGCGCCGGCCGCTGGCCTGCAGGTGGTGCTGGCTGTCGACGGGGAACTCGCCGACTTTGCCCAGGGCGGCGACGGTGAGCACCGAGGGCAGGGTGCCGGGGAAGGTGACCATTCCGCCGTTGTTGCCCGCGGGAGCGATGCAGGCGATGCCGGCGTTGCAGGCGTCGAGGACCTTGAGGGCGACCAGCTCGGAGGCGTGCGTGCTGCCCAGGCTGAGGTGCGCGATGTCGATCTCGTGATCGATGCAGTAGTCGAGCGCCTTGATCAGATGGCTGAACCGGCCGTTCGGGAAGATCTTGCACGCGTGCACTTCGGCGTCCAGGGCGATGCCGGAGATGCCCGTCGTGTCGTCGGTGCCGGTGATGATGCCGGCGCAGGCCGTGCCGTGACCGATCTCGTCTGCGGTCCAGGTGTCGGCGTCGTCCGCGGTGAAGTCGTGGCCGGCCACGATGCGGCCAGCCAGATCCGGGTGCTCGACGTCCACGCCGGAGTCCAGGATCGCGATCCGCACGCCGTCGGCGCGGTGGGTCGGGGGGACGAGGTCCAATCCGAGCGCTTCGTGGCCCCATCCGGTGATCTGGCGCTGGGGGAACTGCTCGAAGGTCTCCGACATCCTCTTGAGCACCACGACGTTCTCGTCCGCCGAAAGCGCCGGACGTTCGACCCGCCGGCTCCAGTGGTCCTGAGCCGATTGCACGCGCAGTTCGCGGACGGTCTCCAGCGTGTCGTCGGGTAGTTCGAGCACGACCCGACCGTCCGCGCCGGTGCGACCCCGCGCCGGCCAGGTGGCGCCGAGCAGGATCACGTCGATCCCTTCGAGCGGGACGTGCTTGCTGTCGGTGACCAGCACCGGCACGCGGGTTGGTTCGCGGAGCCCGACGATGACGTCGGGGTCGGGCAGGGCGAGCGGGTTGACCACCGGATTGGGGTCGCCGTAGCTGAGCGGCATGTCGGGTTCGACCAGGAGTTGGACCGAGCCGCGCAGGGAGGCGGCGCGCTCGGGCGGCATCTCGACCACGGCGATCTCCGGGCAGGCCGGCTCGATCGCCGTCCTCGAGCCCTGCCGTCGGGGCAACCGGGCGAGCAGCCGGGTGTCCGGCTGTTCGGACAGCCACTGGAACAGGGCGTCGGGATCGGCCGCCGCTGGCTGCACGCCCGGCGGTAGCAGGTGCGGTGGGCGCACCGCGACCAGGTACTGCTCAGGACGCTGGTGGATCGTGCCCGCTGCATCCGCATCCGACTGCGGGCGCCGGCCATTGCCGGAACTGCTCCCGGCGGCCCCGCCGTGCTCGTTGATCTTGTTGTTGTTCTTCTTGTCTGACATCGCCCATCAGCCCTTTTCACATCCGAACCGGGTGTCGCGCCAATGCGCACGACACCCGGTCGACATTTCGCAAATCATGTCCGGCGGCCCATCGGCGGCGCCGTCGAATCGAAGATCACCAGCGGGAGATCACCAGCCGAACGGGTTCTGCTCGAATTGCGGCCCGAACGGCAGCTGCTGCTGGCCGAACTGCTCCTGCGTCCAGGACGGCGGCTGGCTCCAGAGCTGCGAGCTCCACGGCTGCTGCTGGCTCCACGGCTGCTGGCCGAAGGGCTGCTGTTGGCTCCAGGCCTGCTGGCTCCAGGGCTGCTGGTTCCAGGACTGTTGCCCGAAGGGCTGCTGCTGGCTCCACGGCTGCTGTTGGCTCCACGGCTGCTGCTGGCTCCAGGGCTGCTGGCCGAACGACTGCTGGCTGCCGCAGATCGATTTGACGGTTTCGAGCACGATCGGTGCCACGCGTCGTGCCGCCTCCATCGTGACGTTGGCTTGTGCCTGCGGTGTGAGCTGCCCCTGAACCGCGAGGAACTGGCGCGCTGCTGGATCCCGCTGCAGGTGGTCCAACACCGCGGTCAACGCCGCCGAGGAAATGCTGAAGATCCCTTCCTGGATTCCGCGCTGACCGAACTGCTGCCCGTACTGCACCTGGCCGGGCTGCTGCGGAACGGGCGGCATCTGCTGTCCGAATCCGCCGTACGGAGTTTGCTGCACGCCCTGCCCCATACCGGACATCTGGGTGGGAACCTGAACTTGCGGGGAAATCTGCTGTGTCGCCATGCCAGCAGTCATCATTTTCACCTTTCACATTCGGTTATTCCGGCGAATCGAAGCTATGACCGAGCTGGAAAGATCGCACGGCGGGGCCAGGTCGGATCACCGAGGCGTGTAGTACCGGCAGGTACATGTTTCTTGCAGGGATTGAGTTTTAGCGACCATGTGTACAAGCGTTCAGTTCTTCCTCAGGTGAACTCGGCGGTATGAGCCGGAAAAGTGTCCACCTTCGGTGGCAATAAGTCTATTGTGGACTGTCTAGATCTCGTGTGGCTGCGATGTTTTCCGGGCCTTCGAGGAAGGGGGGCGAGAGTCCGGCGCGGATCAGGGGTCAGTGGTCAGAGCGCCATGCAGGCCTAGGCGGAGCAGTCGGATGTCGAGCGATCCGACTTGCTGGAGCAACGTCGCACGAAATACCTGTGATGCGTGAAACCTGCCATCGGCTGAACCCCGGACGGTGGAATTCGCCGCGAACCGGTGGAGCCCGCCACGTTGGCTATGTGCTTAGCGGTCTCTCCGGCGGATATTCACCAACTGCTTTCCCTTTCGGTTAATGTCTCCATTGTCGGCGAGGGTGACGGCGGTGAGTCGTCTGGTTGTGGGCGAGCGCGGGCTCCGCAGTGCAGCGCGTCTTCTTCTGTCCTGCACCGTGCGCGTCTACTGTGGAACATGCATGCCATCGCCACGCGGCCGGCCCTGTCGTCGACGGCGAGGACGGCGGTGTGACCACTTCTCGTTGCTGATTTTCGCTTCGCGAACCGTTCTCGTCGGCTGGTCGATACATGATCAACCAGTCGCCCTCTTGCCCGTCAGGAGGTGTTATGCAGACTCCAGCCGGCATGCCGAGTTCAGGGTCGACGGAGGAGCCGCAGGGAGTTGCCCGGCCTTCTGCGGAGATCCCCGAGTCGGTGAGCATCCCACGTCCTGCTCGTGAACCCGGTGCGCATGTGCGGCGGCCGCAACTGATCTACACCCGCGGTCCTGATGCGGGGACGGGGTTCGAGGTGGAGCCGCCTTGCGTGCTGGGGCGCGATCGGGGGTGCGATGCGGTGCTCGATGATCCCACGGTGTCCCGCTTCCACGCCCAGTTGCTGCTGATCGGCGACCGCTACGTGCTGGCCGATGTGGGCTCGCTGAACGGAACCTTCGTCAACGGCAGGCCCGTCGATCGGGCCGAGCTCGCCGACGGGGACGCGGTGTGGATCGGGAAGTTCCACCTCCGCTTCCACCTGCCCTCCCCGGATCAACCTTGAAGATCACGTTCCCAGGATCCGGGTTCCCCGTGAGCCGGCGTCTGGTGTCCTCCTTGCTGGACGCCGTGCTCGCGGGTCGGGTGGTCGCCGGCGGGATCATTCCGGGTCGTCGAGCGGCTGCCGGGTCGTGGCCGGTTCGTCCGTCGAGCGTTGGTCGTCGTGGGGTGCGGTGACCCACCACGTTGCTCGTCGCGTGTCGGCCACCCGGTGCAGACGGACGTGAGGGCGGTCGAGCATGCGGGCCGCCCAGGGTTGGACCCCGTCGCGGGTGGCGCGTTGTGCGGGTTCGTCCTCGCTGGGGGTGGCGGGCATGGTGACGGACTCGTGCCACGTCCCGTCCACGTCGACGAATCCGAGCACCCAGCGGGGCGGATCCAGCTCCAGCTGGACCACGATGTTGTGGTGCGGGGGTGTGGGCGCGGCCCGCCGCGGCTTGTGCGTCACTTGCGTCCTCGCAGCGGTGTGGGTGGGGGACAGTGGTCGGCGCGGGGGATCGCGTCGCTGAGCTTCATCCCGGGCAGCGGCACGTTGATGATCACGGCGCACGTGAATCGAACGGTACGATCCGACCGACTAGCCGAACATGGTGCAGAGCACCAGTTCTCGGAAGATCTGAACAGATGGTAGCCATCCTGGGTGCGGCGGTGCGAAGTCGACTTTCGTGCTGCGGGCGGTGCCCCGGACCGAGCACAGCACGAGTCCGGGACACGCCTCTTTCAGAGCTGGCTGCGTTGAGAGCTCATCATGCGCCATGAAGGTGCTGTTCCTCAGCGTCGGCTTCGGAAACCGCGCTGAGGTCGTAGCCCCTGTGCCCCACTTGCTCGCTGCGGGGCTCGCCGCGCACGGCATCCGGCAGGCTCAGGCCTCGCAACTCGGTCGACTGCTTGACGACCTCGTGCAGCAGTGACTCCAAAGCCGCGCCCGCCTCCCGTCTCTGCCGTTCCGCTTGCTCGCAGATCCGGCGACTGCGTTCCTCGCTCTCGGCGTTTCGCCGCTCGCATCGCTGCCGTGTTCGGTCGAGCAGACCTTCGGCGTCGTGCTGCGCTATCGAGGTGATCCGCTTGTATTCCCGCCGAACGTTCCGCCGGAGACGGTGCTCGCGCTCGTGGTGCTCCCTCTTCAGCTGGGCCGCTTCTCGATCCAGGGCAGCCTGGCGCCGCGCCAAGCGGCGGGCGAGGTCGCAGGCCTGGGTCCTGATCTGCTCAGCCGCCTGCTCGGCCTCGGCCAAGACGACCTCGGCCTGCGCCTGCGCCTGCTCGATGATCGTGGTCGCCCGCTTCTCCGCGAACTCGACGATCTCCGAGTCAGGCGTTGGGCCGGAATCCTTGGCCGAAAGCTCGTCCCGGAGCCGGCGTACTTCGGCTTCGAGCAGGGCGACGTGCTCGATGACCTGCGCCCGATCGAACCCGCGCCATCGCCCGGCAAAATCAGGTCGAGCCGGAACAACATCATTCATTGCGCCTCCAACCCCCCAACTGGAGCGCGATATCTGAACGCCGCGAACCCGGTGAACGGCCTCCCCAGCCACGATCTTCGCAGGTAGGCCGACTCGGTGACGGCGAAACCATCATGGGTGCCGCACCACGGCGCAGCGAGGTCAACTCACCGCTGTCACCCGGGGTAGCGATATGCCGGGCATCGTGCTGCGCGTCTTCGGGCCCGGGAATGGTGGTCCAGCTCCGCCCGGCCCGCTCTCATCGTTAGAACAGGGATTCGAGTCGACGGTGCAGCGTCGGCTGCGGATCCGACAGGACAGGCGTTCGCATGCGGTCCTTCAACGCCGTCGGTCGACGCGTTCGACCACGGCTGAGGTGCTGGGGCTGGTTGTCAGCAGAGCCCGCATGGTGGCCAGAACGGCCCGGACTTGAGGATCTTGTTCGGTGCGCCAGGCGCATCGGGCGCGGGTAGGTCGCGCAGCGCTTCGAGCGTGGCGGCGAGGGTGCCCGACGATTGCCAGACGACGCCGCTGCCAGGACTTGCCACGAGCAGTCGGACACCGAGCGCCCGTTGCCGGTTGGCGACCCAGAGCGCATCGGTGTGCTCGGGCCAGCTCAGCACACCCACGAGCCACTCCGGGCGGCCGAGTGCGTCGGTCAAGATCCAGAAGGTCCACAGCGTGTGGAGGCCAACAATGATCGCGAGCTCGGGGTAGAGCTCCAGCACTTCGTTGACGCTGGTCACGACACGGCATCCTTCTGCAGTGGACAGGTCGGTCCTGCTTCGTCCGCTCAGCGCAACACCAGTCAGTACCGGACATCCACTGTGGACCGCTGAAGCGAGCTACCGCCGACTGTGATGTCTGCCCGAGCAAAGATGGCCGCCAGCTTACCGCTCCGTCCCGGATGTGCAGCTCGTAGATCACGTTCGTGTCGTTCGGCAGTCCGGGCTACCCGCCGCGCGCCGGTTGCACCTGGAACTCGTCCTGCCTGATATTCAGCTTCTCGGTTGGATTTTCGACGCGCGGGCGACCTCGATGCCCAGGCCAACGGGGCGAGTCGATCGATTTCCCGCTGTAACCCGTTAGCGGTAACATGGTCTCGTTCCCGTCGCACGTGCCGTGCCGCTGGGGGTGGCGATGTCCACGGTGGACGAGTCCGCGCGGGCCCGGCAGGTGGCCGAGGAGGCCCGCGAGTCCCGCTGGGATCGGCCGAGTTTCGGCCGGGAGTTGTTCCTCGGGCGGTTGCGGGTCGACTTGATCGATCCGTTGCCCGAGCAAGAACCCGCGACCGGTGGTGCGGAGTTCCTCGAACGGCTGCGCGAGTTCTGCGCGAACGAGGTGGACGGGCAGCAGATCGAACGCGACTCCTGGATCCCGGACGAGGTGATCAACGGCCTCAAGGCGCTCGGGGCCTTCGGCATCAGGATTCCCGAGGAGTACGGCGGGCTGGGCTTGTCGGCGGTGGACTACCACCGCGCGCTGATGCTCGTCGCCACGGTTCACCCGTCGATCGGGGCGTTGCTCTCGGCGCACCAGTCGGTGGGTGTGCCGCAGCCGGTCCAGTTGTTCGGTACCCCGGCGCAGAAGCGGGAGTTCCTGCCGCGTTGCGTCCGCGAGATCACCGCGTTCCTGCTCACCGAACCGGACGTGGGCAGCGACCCGGCACGGCTGGCGGCCACGGCGGTGCCCGGCGAGGACGGGCAGAGCTACACCCTCAACGGGGTGAAGCTGTGGACCACCAATGGTGTGCTGGCCGACTTGCTCGTGGTGCTGGCCAGGGTGCCCGCCTCGGAAGGGCACCGCGGTGGCATCACCGCGTTCGTCGTCGAAGGCGACGCTCCCGGTATCACCGTGGAGAACCGCAATGCGTTCCTCGGCCTGCGCGGGATCGAGAACGGCGTGACCCGGCTGCACGACGTGGTGGTCCCCGCGGGCAATCGGATCGGCCGGGAGGGGGAGGGGCTCAAGATCGCGCTGACCACGCTCAACGCCGGTCGGCTCGCCCTTCCCGCGATGTGCGCGGCAGCCGCGAAGTGGTGCCTGAAGATCGCACGGGAGTGGTCGGCGCGGCGGGTGCAGTGGGGCAGGCCGATCGGTGCGCACGAGGCGATCGCCGGCAAGGTCTCGTTCACCGCGGCCACCGCGTTCGCCCTGGAGGCCCTGGTCGAGGTGTCCGGTCGGCTGGCCGATGCCGACCGGCACGACATCCGCATCGAGGCGGCGCTGGCCAAGCTCTACGGTTCCGAGCTGGCCTGGCAGGTCGCGGACGATCTGGTGCAGATCCGCGGCGGGCGCGGGTACGAGACGGCCGCGTCGCTGGCAGCGCGCGGCGAACGCGGGGTACCGGTCGAGCAGCTGCTGCGCGACCTGCGCATCAACCGGATCTTCGAGGGATCCAGCGAGATCATGAGGTTGCTGATCGCGCGGGAAGCCGTGGACGTGCACCTGTCGGTGGCCGGCGACCTCATCGACCCGAAGGCGGACCTGTCGCGCAAGGCGAGCGCCGCTGCCCGCGCTGGTGGTTTCTACGCCCGCTGGTTGCCGTCGCTGGCGGTCGGGAAGGGGCAACTGCCGGCCGGTTTCGCCGGGTACGGGCAGTTGGCCGGGCACTTGCGGTTTATCGAGCGCGCCACCCGCCGGGTCGCCCGGCACACCTTCTACGGGATGTCGCGCTGGCAGGCGGAGCTGGAGCACCGCCAGCTGTTCCTGGGACGGATCGTGGACATCGGCGCCGAGTTGTACGCGATGAGCGCTGCCTGCGTGTACGCGCGGTCCGAGGGGCAGGACGAGTCGGCGGTGGAGCTGGCCGACACCTTCTGCCGACACGCCCGGTGTCGCGTCGAGCGGCTGTTCCGCGATCTGTGGCACAACACCGATGCCCACGACCGAGCCCTGGCGCGAGCGGTGCTGGAGGGCCGCTACTCCTGGCTGGAGGAGGGGATCTTCGACCCGTCCATCGACGGCCCGTGGATCGCCGAGGCAACGGCCGGACCGTCCCAGCACGAGAACCACCGGCGACGGGTGCCCCGTGCTGGAGAGGCGTACCCGTAGTCGGCGCGCGATTCCCCCTCCACCGTTCGTCCTCTCTCGTCGTGCGCTTACCCGTTGACGTACTCGTCGCTGCGGCGCCACCAGACGCCGCCGGTCTCGTTGCGGCCTCGTGGCGCCCGGTCGAGCCACTGGTACATGCCCCACAGGCCGTCCAGCCCACGCGCGTAGGCCGAATAGGTGTGGTAGACGACGCCGTCATCTAGCACGAACGCGCTCAGGCCGGGCCTATCGCGGTGGTAGTCGGCGACGTCGGTTCCGCACGTGTCGGCGAGCTGGGCTTCCGCGCTCTCGCCGCCACCTTCCTGGCCGGTGCGCCACTCGAACACCGCCTCGCGCCGGTAGTTGTACTCGATACCTCCCGCGCGCTGCTGTTCCTCGGTGAACCAGACGCTGAAGTCGGCGTTGAAGTCGCTGTGGAACGACGAGGCCCAGGGGAAGCTCCAGCCCAGCCGCTGCTTGTACGCCTGGAGCTTCGGCAGCGGAGCCCGCGAGACGGCCGACAAGGCGACGTCGTGGTTGAACAGGTGGGTGACGATGCCGTTGAAGCCGTCCGCGATCGCCGAGCAGGACGGGCACCCGGCCTCCCAGTCGGGACCGAACATGAAGTGGTAGATCAGGAGCTGCGAGCGGCCGCGGAAGAGGTCGGCCAGGGATGCGGCACCGTCGTCGGTGTCGAACCGGTACTCCTTGTCGACGGGGACCCACGGAAGTTCCTGCCGCTGTTGCGCCAGTTCGTCGCTGCGGCGCGTGAGTTCCTTCTCCGCCTCGAGCAGCTTCCTGCGGGACGCGAGCCACTCCTCACGCGTTCCGGTCCGGTGGTCGATGGTCATGTGATTCTCCCTCGTCGCGGTGGACTGTCGACCTACCGACGAGGAGTGCCGCCCGGAATCGACATCGGCGGCGCGGAAATTTTCAGAACTCCTGGATGCGGTTGGCGAGGTAGCGGCGCTCGGCTTCGGTCGGCGCCAGCTGCAGAGCCTGCTCGTACGCCTCCTTGGCCGCTGCGGAACGGCCCGCTCGGCGGAGCAGGTCGGCGCGGGTCGCGGGCAACAGGTAGTACCCGTCGAGCCGGCCCGACGCCGTCAGCTCGTCGACCAGCTCCAGACCGGCCGGGATGCCGTCCGCCATCGCGACCGCGACTGCTCGGTTGAGGTCTACGACCGGAGACGGCGCCAACCGGCCCAGCTCGGCGTAAAGCGCCGCGATCTGCGGCCAGTCCGTGCTCGCCGCGTCCGGCGCAGTGGCGTGGCAGGCCGCGATCGCGGCCTGGACCTGGTAGGGACCTGGCCGCCGCGTCGCCAGCGCCTCGTCGAGCGTCGCGACTCCCTCGGCGATCAGCGCCTGGTCCCACCGGGACCGGTCCTGGTGCTCCAGCGTGACCAGCACGCCGTCGTCCGTGCGCGTCGCACGTCGGGCCTCGTGCAGCAGCATCAGCGCGAGAAGGCCTTGCGGCTCCGGTTCGAACGGCATCAGCCGGACCAGAACGCGTGCCAGCCGGATGGCCTCGGCGGTCAGGGGCCGCCGCTCGTCGTAGCCCTCGTTGAAGATCAGGTAGAGCACGGCGAGGACGGCGGCGAGTCGCGGTGGGAGGAGCTCGGCCGGCGGGACCCGATAGGGGATGCCGGCTTCCTGGATCTTGCGCTTGGCGCGGACCAGCCGCTGCGCCATCGTGGACTCGGCTGTCAGGAAGGCCCGGGCGATTTCGGCGGTGGTCAGGCCGGCCAGCGTGCGCAGGGTGAGCGCGACCCGGGCCGGGAACGGCAGCGCCGGATGGCAGCAGGTGAAGATCAGCCGCAGCCGCTCGTCCGGGACGTCATCCGCCACCGGCTCGTCCGGGTCGCGGGCCAGCACGGCGAGCTGGCGCAGCTTGGCCGCACCGGCGGCGTCGCGGCGCAGCCGGTCGATCGCGCGGTTGCGGGCCGCCGTGGTGAGCCACGCGCCCGGCCGACGCGGAACACCGTCGCGCGGCCACCTCGCCAGCGCGGCGGCGAACGCGTCCTGCGTGCAGTCCTCCGCCAGGTCCCAGTCTCCTGTCAACCCGATCAGCGTCGCGAGGACCTGGCTCCACTCGTCCCGGTAGGCGGCTTCGACGGCCGCTCGAACCTGGTCGCCGGGCACGGTCATTCCCAGACCGGGCGGATCTCGACCCCGCCCCAGCGCGCGTACGGGTGTCCAGCGGCGATCTCGATCGCCTCGTCCAGGTCTGCGCATTCGACGATCACGAAACCGCCGACGAAGTCCTTGGTCTCGGCGAACGGTCCGTCCGAAACCAAGGTCTCGCCGTCGCGGACCCGGACCGTGGTCGCGTCCACCACCGGACGCAACCGCGCACCGACGAGCCTGGCACCACGCCGTTCCAGATCCGCCACCCACGCCTGGTGCACCGGATCCGCCTCGATTTCCTCGTTGCTCGGTGAGACGGTCTCGTCATCGCAGATCAGCAGCACGTATTTCACGAGGCCGATTCTGCCAACTCCGACCTGCCCGCGCGTCCGACCGACTTGCCTTCTGCTTCGCGGGTCGAGTTCCGTTCGTCGTGGGCGGTGGGGTGCTCATTCGGGAAGGCCGGGGCCCGGGCAGCGCAGGTCCTGGTTCGGGAGGCGGCCGTCGACCAGGTAGGCGGCTGTCGCATCGTCCACGCAGGCGATCCGCTGGCTGGCGAAGAGGCCGTGGGAGTAGCTGTCCTGAGCCGTGATCATGCGGGAACCTGGGAGTTCGGCCTGCATGCGGGTGGCGCCTTCGTACGGCGTGGTGGGGTCGTGCTCGGCTTGCGTGAGCAGGATCGGGGGCATGCCGGAGCTGCCGAATCGTGCGGTTTCCCGGGGCCTGTCCCAGAAGGCGCAGGTGGTCGCCTCGAGCCCGGTGAGGATCGGCTGCGGGTCGGTTTCGCGCAGCTCGCGGATGTCGTCGATGACCTCCGCGCGGCTCGGCCGCGTGCTGTCGTTGCACTTCACGGTGCGCAGTGCGGCTTCGTAGTTGCGTGATTCGGCGTCGGTTCCGGGCAGTGCGGGCTCCAGGCCGTCGGCGTTGCCCGAGTTCACGTACGCGGCCAACGCCTCGGCGAACGGCCGCCAGCGTTCGGTGCGCGAAAGGGTTTTGTAGACGAGGTTGTCGAACTCCGCCGCGCCGAAGGTGCCGCGGGCCGGCGTTTCGGCCAGGCTGGTGCGCGCCCGGGTGTAGGTGTCGCGGACCTGGTCGCGGGTAGCGCCCAGATCCAGTTCGGGGTGGGCGGCGATCCAGTCGAACAGCACGTCGCGCTGCCGCAGCATCGCGTGGGCCTGCTGCACGTCGAAGTCGTGCCAGTGGTCCGGGCTGACCACGCTGTCGAGCACCATCCGGCCGATCCGCTCGGGGAACTCGGCCGCGTAGGCCGCGCCCAGGTAGCTGCCGTAGGAGACCCCGAGGAAGTTCAGCTTCGGCTCACCGAGCGCCTCCCGGATGCGGTCCATGTCGCGCGCGGTGTTCATGGTGTTCATCGCCGCTGCGTCCGGGTTGTGCTGCAGGCAGTCTTGCGCCATGTCGGCTAATCGGTCCAGGTGGGCGCGTTCCTGCGCGAAGTCCGCCGGAACTGGTTGTGGCGCAGGATGATTGAACAGCCCACCGAGCTCGCCGCAGTCAAGCGGGGCGCTTCGCCCCACTCCGCGCGGGTCGAAGCCGATGATGTCGTAGGACCGACGCACCTGCTCGGGCAGCTTCTTGCCCTTGCTCACCGAGTACTCCAGCCCGGAGCCGCCCGGTCCGCCCGGATTGACCAGCAGGGCCCCGCGGTACTCCTCCCGGGTGCCGGTGGCCCGAACGCGTGAGACCGAAATCGGGATCTCCTCGCCGCCGGGTTCGCGCGCCTCCAGTGGTGCGGAGAGCTCGGCGCACTCGGCACCTTCGAACGGGCAGGGCCCGAAGACCAGCGGTTCCGCGCTCGCGGGCACGGCGCTGAGCAGGGGAACGGCGAGCACCGCGGCCGCGGCCGCAGACATCTTCTTGTTCACGTTGAGTCACATCCACCTTCACTGGATGGCGGGTTGAGCACCTTGTTGAAAACGATTATCATCACCGACCGTTGCGTGTAAACGGTGGGATTGGAGTCGTGGTGGGGCACCTGTTGTTGGTGGAGAGCTGGGTCGGCGCGATGAGCACGTTGCTTCCCAGAGCGATCCGCGAGGGCGGCCACCGGTTCAGCTTCGTGACCCGGGATTTGCAGCACTACCTGCGTTCGGCACCGGTCCCCGGGGCGCACCCGCTGCTGGGCGCCGACAACGTGCTGACCGTCGAGACCAACGATCCCGACGTGCTGCTGCCGCACCTGGAGCGGCTGCAGCCGGTGCTGAACTTCGACGGCGTCGCGACCTCGTGCGACTACTACCTGGCCACCGCCGCGAGGCTGGCCGAGCGGCTGGGCCTTCCCGGCCCGCCGCCGGAGGCGGTCGAGGCGGCCTGCGCCAAGGACCGCACCCGACGGACGCTCCGCGAGGCCGGCGTGCCCGGACCGGCGTTCGCGCTGGCCGAAACGCTGCGCGGACTCGAAGAAGGCGCCGCGGCGCTGGGCTACCCGCTGGTGGTCAAGCCGGTGGACCTGTGCGCCGGGATGTTCGTGCGCAAGGTCGGCGATGCCGACGAGCTGCGCGAGGCTTTCGAGGCCCTGCAAGGATTTCCGGTCAACGCGCGAGGCCAGCAGCGCAGTCCCGTGGTGCTGCTGGAGGAGCTTTTGACCGGTGCCGAGGTGAGCGTGGAGACGGTCACCTACGGCGGGCGGACCACGGTCGTCGGTGTGACCGACAAGAGCATCGCCGGCGCACCGTGGTTCGTCGAAACCGGCCACATGTTCCCGGCCGCGCTGGAGGCGGACACCGAGCGCGTAGTGTCCGACACGGCGGTGGCCGCGGTCGAGGCGCTGGGGCTGGACAACGCGGTGTGCCACACCGAGCTCAAGCTCACCGCCGACGGGCCGAAGATCGTCGAGGTCAACCCGCGCCCGGCAGGCAACCAGATCACCGAGCTCATCCGGCGGGTCACCGGCATCGACCTGGCCGCGGTCTACGCGCAGGTCGCGCTGGGGGAGAAGCCCGAACTGGACCCGGTGGACACCGGAGCGGCCAGTGCGGCGATCTCATTCCTGCTGCCGCCCCGGACCGGCGCGATCGAGGAGATCCGCGGTGCCGAGGCACTGCGCGACGCGGCGGTGGTCGACTACCGGCTCAAGCCCGCCGGACATCACGCGGGTGCGGCGACCAGCAACAACAACTACCTGGGCCACGTCATGGTCACCAGCGGTCGTCAGGGTGCCGCGCGTGCGCACGCCGAGTCGCTGGTCGAGCGGCTGGACGTGCGCTACGCCGAGGAGATCGGATGAGCGCGCCCCGCTCGCTGGCGGACCTGATCGAGAAAGTCCACAACGGACACTACGGCGAGGAGATCGCTGATGCCGCGGTGAGCGTGGGGTTCCTGACCCAGCAAGGCGTCCGGCACGCCTCGCGCAACACCTCTTACCGCAACCACGTGCTGAGCCTGCGGGTCGCCGACGCCGTGGGTTCGTGCGCGGTGGAACCCGGCGAGCTCGCCGAGGACGTCGTGCTGGACTGCGTCGGCACCCCGGTCGCCGAGCTGCTGCGGCACCCGTCGGCGGCGGTGCGCGTCGCCGCGCTGGACGGCTACCTGCAGTCGGTGCGGCCGCACCACCGGCACTCCGAGGAGGTCGCCGTCGGGCGCGGCAGCTCGCTGCAGAAGTCGCTGCACCGGGCCAAGCTCGTGGTCGACCTGCTGCCGCCGGTGCGGCGGGTGCTGGTGATCGGCGTGGTCAACTCGCTGCTGCACCACCTGCGCGAGCGCGGAATCGACTACCGGGCCTGCGACTACAAGGGCGGGCGGACCGAGTGGGGCGAACCGGTGCACACCGACGCCTTGGCCGAGCTGTCCGAATGCGACGCGGTGCTGGCCTCGGGGATGGTGCTGGGCAACGGCACCTTCCAGCCGCTGCTGGAGCACACCCGCGCCACCGGAAAGCCGCTGGTGTTCTTCGCCCAGACCGGCAGCGGAATCCTGCCCTGCTTCCTGGGCGCCGGAGTCACCGCCGTCTCGGCCGAGCCGTACCCGTTCTTCTGGCTCGACGGCGGCCCGAGTTCGCTCTACCGCTACCCCGGAGAGGATGCTGCATGAACCCGGACCTGCTCGACCTGGTCCGCGACACCCCGCTCGCCCGAGTATCGGCACCGCTCCCGCAACCGCATCCCGGTTTCTGGGCGAAGCTGGAATGCCTCAGCACAGGCGGCATGAAAGCCCGAGCCGCGTTGTCGATGTTGCGCGGCGCGCACCGGCGAGGTGAACTGCTGCCCGGCGCCCCGGTGGTGGAGTCCACCAGCGGAACGCTGGGCATCGGGCTGGCCTTCGCCGGCAACGCGCTGGGACATCCCGTCGTGCTGGTCGTCGACGAGGAACTCGAACCCGGCATGCGGGCACTCCTGCGCGCCCACGGCGCGCGACTGGAGATCGTCGACCAGCCGCATCCCGAAGGCGGCTGGCAGCAGGCGCGGCTGGACCGCGTGCACGAGATCTGCCGCTCGCTGCCCGGCGCCTACTGGCCGGACCAGTACAACAACCCGGACAACCCCGCCGGATACGCCGAGATGGGCGCGGAGATCTGCCGTCAGCTCGACCGGGTGGACGTGCTGGTGTGCAGCGTCGGTTCCGGCGGGCACAGCGCCGGGATGATCCGCGCGGTGCGCAAGCGCTGGCCGCAGGTGCGCCTGATCGGTGTGGACACCGTGGGTTCGACGATCTTCGGCCAGCCCGCCCGGCCCCGGCTGATGCGCGGGCTGGGCAGCAGCATCCACCCGCGCAACGTCGACTACCCGCAGTTCGACGAAGTGCACTGGGTCGGCCCCGGCGAGGCGGTGGTCACCTGTCGGGCGCTGGCCCGCAACGCGTTCGTCACCGGTGGCTGGAGCACCGGCGCGGTGGCCATGGTCGCCGCGTGGGCGGCACGCGTCGATCCCGGCGCCAACGTGGTGACCGTCTTCCCCGACGGCCCGCACCGCTACCTGGGCACGGTCTTCGACGACGACTACTGCCAGGCCCGGGGACTGCTTGACACCCCGATCGCCACCCGCCCGGTGGAAGTCGCGCACCCGGAGGTCGAGGCCACCGGGTGGACGCGCTGCCGGACGGTCGTCGATCCCCTGATGAACGTGGAGGTGCCCGCGTGAAGCTCGACTGGCGGGCGAGCGGCTTGGCGTTGCGCGAGCCGCTGCGGATCTCGCGCTCGGTGATGGCCGAACGCGACGCGGTGACCCTGACTCTCGACCACGACGGCCACCGCGGCCACGGCGAGGTCGTCACCAGCGTCTACTACGGGCTCGACGTGCCACGCATCCAAGCGGAACTGGCCGAGGCGCAGGCGGAACTGGCCGAGCTCACCCCGGAGGAGGCACTGCGCACCGACCTGCCGCAAGCCGCCCCGGGGGTGCGCGCGGCACTGGACGCGGCGCTGCACGACCTTCTCGCGCGCAAGCGCGGCGTCGCCGTCCACGAGTTGGTCGGGGCTGAACCACCGGGTTCGGTACCGACCGCGCGCACGATCGGGATCACCTCGGCAGAGCAGGCGGTGGCGGCGGCCACCGAGCTGGTCGGGCAGGGCTTCCAGGTGCTCAAGGTCAAGCTCGGTTCCGGTGCCGATGAGCTCGCGCGGGTGGCGGCCATTCGCGAAGCCGCCCCGGGTGCCCGGATCCTGCTGGACCCCAACGGCGCCTGGGAGTTCGAGGAGGCCAAGCGGATGCTTTGCGCGGCAACCGAATTCGACATCGACGCGGTGGAACAGCCCATCGCGCCGGGAACTCCGGACCTGCTTGCCGAGGTCGCCGAGGCCTCGCCGATCCCGGTGATCGCCGATGAGGACGCGCGCACCACGGAGGACGTGCGCCGATTGGGCTCGCGGGTGCACGGGATCAACATCAAGCTCCCCGAGTGCGGCGGCATCCGCGCGGCTCGCGAGATCATCGACGCCGCGGACGGTTTCGGCGTCGACGTGATGCTGGGCTGCCAGGTCGCCAGCTCGTTGGGCATCGCGCCGGCCGTGCACCTGTGCGGGATGGCGCGCTGGGTGGACCTCGACGGTCACCTGCTGCTGGCCCAGGACCCGTGGACCGGGCTGGGCGGGGAGGACGGGTTGCTGCGCATCGCCGGACGCACCGGCTTAGGGGTGCGCCCCGCGTGACCACGGTACGACTCTTCCGCAGCTACCCGCTGGCGGTGCAGGTGCTGCTGGTCAACCAACTCGGCGTGAACACGGCCTTCTACCTGCTGATCCCGTACCTCGCCGGATACCTGGGGAAGGATCTGGGCCTGTCGGCCGCCGCGGTCGGCGTCGTCCTCGGTGTGCGCAACCTCAGCCAGCAAGGCCTGTTCCTGCTGGGCGGTTCGGCCTCCGACCGGCTCGGGGCGCGCGGCGTGATCATCGCCGGTTGTGCGCTGCGTTCGGTGGGTTTCGGCCTGTTCGCCTTCGGCACTTCGTTGCCGGTGCTGCTGGCGGCCTCGGTGCTGTCCGGACTGGCCGGGGCGTTGTTCAACCCGGCGGTGCGTTCCTACCTCAGCCACGAGGCCGGTGAGCGGCGAGCGGAGATGTTCTCGCTGTTCAACGTCTTCGCCAACACCGGCATGCTGATCGGCCCGCTGCTGGGCAGCGTGCTGCTGCTGGTGGACTTCCAGGCCTCGGCCATCGGAGCCGCGCTGATCTTCGCAGTGCTGACGGTCGCGCAGGTCATGGTGCTGCCGGCCCGGGGAGTCCCGCGGCCGCGGACCTCGGTGCTCACCGACTGGCGCGAGGTGCTCACCGATCGGCGGTTCGTGCTGTTCACCGGTGCGTTGACCGGACTGTTCGCGCTGCAGAACCAGCTGTACCTGGTGCTGCCGATGCTCGCCGAGAGCTTCACCGGCACTGCGATCTCGGTGTCGGTGATCTTCTTGGTGACCACGGTGGCCAGCCTCGCGCTGCAGGTGCGGATCACGCGCTGGTGCGATGGGCGCTGGAGCCGGGGGCGTGCGATCTCCACCGGTCTGGCCGTGATGGGCGGCGGGTTCGCGGTCACCGCGATCGCCGCGACCGCGATGCCGGGCCAGCCGGCGAGCTCCCCGGGCGAGACCGCGTTGCGGCTGGCGCCGGTGCTGGTCACCGCGTTCGCGCTGTCGGTCGGCGTGATGCTGGCCCAACCGTTCGTCTACGAGCTGATCCCCGCCTTCGGCCGCGACGACCTGTCCGGCACCTACTTCGGCGTGTTCTACCTGGCCTCCGGGGTGACCGCCGCCGGTGGCAACGCGCTGATCGGGTGGGTGACCGATCTGGCCGGAACCGATCTGCCGTGGCTGCCCTCGGTGTTGTGCGTGGCCATCGGCGCGTCCTCGGCCCTGGCCGTGCTGGTGGTCCACCGGCGCAGCGGAATCGGCCCCCGACCCACAACGGATGAGGAGACCTCGTGGCACACGCCAACTTCCTGACCGACAACCCGGCCGTCTACGAGGCGTGGTTCCCCGACCCCGAGCACGTGGCGGCCCGGTTCGCCGACGACGTGGTCCGCCGGTTCGGTGGCGGCGACGACCTGCTCGACGTGGGCTGCGGAACCGGGCGCGACGCGCGGTGGTGGTGCGAGCAGGGCTACCGGGTCACCGGGCTGGACAGCTCACCGGCGATGGTCGCCCACGCCGCCGAGCACTGCCCGCGTGCCGAGTTCGTCGTGGACGACATGCGCTCGTTCGACCTGCGGCGCGAATTCGACGTGATCACCTGCCTGGACAGCGCGCTGCTGTACTGCCACGACAACTCCGAGCTCGAGGGGTTCCTGACCCGCTGCCACGACCACCTGCGACCCGGCGGACTGCTCATCGCCGAGGCCCGCAACGGGGCGTTCTTCCTGGGCAACACCGAGCTGCTCGACGGCGTCGCCGAGCGCGCGCTGAGCTACGACGGCCAGCAGTACAGCTCCCGAACCCGGCTGTGGATCGACCACGCCGCGCAGCTGCTGCGCCGGGAGCGCTGCTGGCGGCTGCCCGGTGATGACGAGCTCGTGCAGCGCTCGGCCTGGCGGCTGCTGTTCCCGCAGGAACTGCGCTACTTCGCCGCGCGCACCGGTTTCGAGGTGCTCGCGCTCTTCGACGAGCCCGGACCGCGCACCGACACCCCGTGGAGCGCCGACGCCGAGTTGTCCGAGCGCATGTCCGGTGACCGGCTCCACCTGGTAGCCCGCCGCATCGACTGACCGACCCCAACAGCTAGGAGACCGAACATGTTCAACCTCGACAGACGACGCTTCCTCGGCCTGGCCGCGGCGGGGGCTGTCTCGACCGGCACCCTGCTGGCGGGCTGCTCCCCGGGCGGTGCGCCCGCGGTGGGTGCGCCGCAGCGCGGTGGCCGGCTGCGCGCCGCCTTCGCCGGTGGTGGTTCCGCCGAGGTGCTCGACCCGCACGACTGCGACCTCTACGTCGAGATCGCCCGCGCCAAGGCGCTGTTCGACAAGCTCGCCGACTACGGCAACGACATGTCCCCGCAGCCGCGCCTGGCCGAACGCTGGGAGCCCTCCGCCGATCTGCTGACCTGGCGGATCACCCTGCGGCAGGCCGCTTTCCACGACGGCCGCCCGGTGCGGGCCGCCGATGTGCTCCACAGCTACGCGCGCATCACCGAGCCCGGCAGCAGCCGGCGGGCCAAGTCCAGCCTGTCGGTGATCGACTTACCCGGCAGCCGCGCGGTCGACGACCGCACCATCGAGTTCCGGCTCAAGCGGCCTTACGCGGAGTTCCCGAACGCGCTGGCCACGCTCGGCGCCTACATCATCCCGGAGGGCACCACCGACTTCGCCCGGCCGGTCGGCTCGGGGCCGTTCAAGCTGAAGTCCTTCGAGCCGGGACGGGCCTTCCTCGGCGAGCGCAACCCGGACTACTTCGACGGCGCGCCGCTGCTCGACGAGCTGGAGATCGTGGTCACCAACGACGAGGCGGCGCGGGTCAACGCCCTGCTGGGCAAGCAGGTCGAGTACGCCAACGACCTCACGCTCACCAGTGCCCGCACTTACGAGGCAGGCGGCCAGATCCGGGTGCTGCGGCTGCCGCGGAGCAACTTCCACGGCCTGGCGATGAAGGTGGACCGGCCGCCGTTCGACCGGCCGGAGCTGCGCGAGGCGATGTTCCACCTCGTCGACCGCGAGGAACTGGTCCGCTCGGTGCTGCAGGGATCCGGCCAGGTCGGCAACGACGTCTACGGCCAGGGCTACCGCTACTACGCCGAGATGCCGCAGCGCAAGCAGGACCTGAACCGGGCCCGGGACCTGGTGCGCAAGGCCGGTGCCGAGGGCATGACCATCGACTTCGACACCTCCGATGCCTCCACCGGGCTCAAGGAGGCCGCGCTGGCCATCAGCGACCAGGCCCGCCAGATCGGGCTCAACCTCAACGTGCGCCTGGGCAACAAGGACACGTACTGGTCCGACATCGCCAAGAACAGCGTGCTCGCGAGCTACCGCTCGGGCGGGATGCCGCTGGACTCGCACTTCTCGCAGCGGCTGCTGACCACCTCCACCACCAACAACACGGCGTGGCGGCGGCCGGAGTTCGACGCGCTCTACAACACCGCCCAGTCCACTCTGGACGAACGTGGGCGTGCCGAGATCTACGCGCGGATGCAGCGCCAGTTGTTCGAGGAGGGGGGTTTCGTCTGGTGGGGCGTGTCGGACTGGATCGTCGGCTCGGCCCCCAACGTGGGCGGCATCGACGACGCGTCGCCGGCCAACACGCTCAACTGGGCCCGCTTCGACAAGGTGTGGTTGGCGTGATCGGTTACGTGGCGCGCCGACTGCTGCTCGGCGTGTTGCAGGTGCTGCTGGTCGCGGTCGGGGTGTTCGCGCTCACCGAAGCGTTGCCGGGTGATGCGGCGGTGACCATCGCGGGCGACTACCCCGACCCGGCCGTCATCGCCGGCCTGCGCGAGCAGCTCGGACTGG
This sequence comes from Saccharopolyspora sp. NPDC002686, assembly GCF_040295745.1. Taxonomy (NCBI): domain Bacteria; kingdom Bacillati; phylum Actinomycetota; class Actinomycetes; order Pseudonocardiales; family Pseudonocardiaceae; genus Saccharopolyspora; species Saccharopolyspora sp. NPDC002686. Next base: position 18,573 of record NZ_JBEOVY010000013.1, on the reverse strand, counting down.
ACCGGCCGGTGTGGGAACGCTTCGCCGACTGGCTGGTCGCCGCATCGCAGGGCGATCTCGGCACCTCGCTGGTGGGGCCGCGGTCGGTGGTCGAGGTGATCGGCGCCGCCATCGGGCCGAGCTCGCTGCTGGCCGGTCTGGCGCTGGCGCTGCTGGTGCCGCTGTCGACCGGTCTGGGCATGCTGGCCGCGCACCGCGAGGGTGGCCGGGTGGACCGGGCGATCACCAGCACCACGCTGGGGCTCTACGCCGCACCGGAGTTCGCGATGGCGATCTTGTTGGTTACCGTGTTCGCGGTGCAGCTGGGCTGGTTCCCGCCGACGGCCATCGGCGGCTCCCTGATCGCCGACCCCGCACTGCTGGTGCTGCCGGTGCTGGTCCTGCTGCTGCGGCCGATCTGCTCGCTGAGCAGGCTCGTCCGGGCCGGCGTGATCGATGCCCAGCGTTCGCCCCACGTCCAGCACGTCCGTCGGCTCGGGCTCTCGCCGGCGCGCATCCGCTTCTGCCACGTGCTGCCCAACGCGGCCGTTCCGGCGGTGCAGCAGCTGGCGCGCACCGCCGACTGGCTGCTCGGCGGGGTGATCGTGGTCGAAGCGATCTTCGTCGTGCCGGGGTTGGGCACCGCGTTGCTGGACGCGGTCTCGGCCCGCGATCTGCCGGTGGTGCAGGGGCTGGCCCTGGTGTTCGCCTGCACGACGGTGCTGGTCAACCTCGGCGCGGACATCGCTGCCCGCGTCCTGTCCCCGGCTTCGGAGGTCGGCCGGTGATCAAGTACCTGCTTCCGGGGGCGCTGGTGGCGGTGCCGGTCGTGCTGGCGCTGCTCGGGCCGCTGCTGGCATCCGAGGACACCACCAAGGACGTGGCCTTCCTGCTCGGCGGTGGTCACCTGTTCGGCACCGACTTCCTCGGCCGCGACGTGGCCAACGAGGTGCTGCTCGGCGGCCGGTCCCTGGTGATCACAGCCCTGACCGCCACCGCCTGCACGTACCTGCTGGCCGTGCCGATGGGCCTGGTGGCGGGCATGACCCGCAGCCGGCTGCTCGACGAGGTGCTGATGCGGCCGCTCGACGTGCTGCTGGCCCTGCCCTCGATGCTGATGTTGCTGCTGCTGGCCGCCCTGGCACCGGGGAACATGTGGGTGCTGGTCGGGGTCGTGGTGCTGATCAACCTGCCGGACGTGGTGCGCATCAGCCGCGCCGCCGCGCTGTCGTTGTCGACCAGGCCCGCGGTGGAGGCGATGCGCCTGCAGGGCGAGCACCGCGCGCGGATCGCGGTGAGCTACGTGGCGCGGGCGATGCGCCGCACTCTCGCCGCCGACCTGGGGACCCGGCTGACCGGGGCGATCTACCTGGCCGCTTCGGCGAGCTTCCTCGGCGTCGGGGTCGCCCCCGGCGCCAGCGACTGGGCGGCGATGGTCGACCGCAACCGTTCCGGGCTGTTCCTGCAGCCCTGGGCGGTGGTGGTGCCCGCAGTGCTGGTCGTGGTGCTGTCGGTCGGCGTGAACCTGCTGTTCGACCGCTGGTTGCGCAATCGCGACGTGAACTTCTTGGAGGCCCGGTGACCGCAGTCGTCGCACACGACGTGACCATCACCGCAGGAGATCGGACGCTGCTCTCGAAGGTGTCGTTCACCCTGCAGGCCGGGCAGATCACCGCGCTGGTCGGCGAGTCCGGCAGCGGCAAGACCACGCTGGCCCGCGTGCTGCTCGGCGAAACCTCCGGCGGAATCGCGGTTTCGGGCAGCGTGCGGATCGAGGGATCCACTGTGGATTCATCGTTCGGCCCCGGAACCGTCGGCTACATCCCGCAGCAGCCCTCAGCGGCCCTGAACCCGGTGCGCCGCGTGGGGTCGGTGCTCGTCGAGATCGCGCGGCTGCACGTGCCGAAGGCGCAGGTGCGGGAGCGGGTGCTGGAGGCGTTGCGGCAGGCCCAGATGCCCGACGGGCAGCGGTACCTGCGGCGCTTCCCGCACCAGCTCTCCGGCGGGCAGCAACAGCGGGTGGTGCTCGCCCAAGCCCTGATCGGACGGCCCGGGGTGCTCATCGCCGACGAGCCGACCACCGGTCAGGACCCGGTGATCCGCGCTCAGCTGGCCACCGAGCTGCGTGCGGTGGCGGAGCAGGGCATCGCGATCCTGCTGCTCACCCACGACCTCGACCTGGTTCGCGAGATCGCCGACCGGGTGCTGGTCATCGAGGAAGGCCGGTTAGCGGAGTCCGATGTGGACTCGCCCATCCGGCCGGAACCGGTGGCACCGCAGGAACGGCAGGCCGCCGACCCGGTGCTGCGGGTGCGCGGGCTGCGCGCCGGACACCGCGACGGCGACACCTTGCACGACGTCGACCTCGAAGTCGCTCCAGGGGAGCGGGTGGCGGTGCTGGGACGTTCCGGTAGCGGCAAGACGACCCTGGCGCGGTGCATCGCAGGGCTGCACCGCTTCCGCAGCGGAGAGATCCTGCTCGACGGCTGGCCGCTGTCACCGGTGCTGCGGCGCCGGTCAAGAGAGCAGCTGGCGCGGGTGCAATACGTCTTCCAGGATGCCCGCGCGTCGTTCAGCGAGTTCACCCCAGTGCTGCACCAGGTCGCGCGCACGGCAGAGCGGCTGCGCGGGCTCGACCGGACCGAGGCGCGCGCCCGCGCGGCCGACGAGCTCGCCGCGCTGGGGCTGCCCGAGTCCAGCGCCATGCGGCGGGCCTCGGGGTTGTCCGGCGGTGAGTTGCAGAGGGCAGCTCTGGTGCGGGCCATGCTCGCCGGGCCGGACGTGCTGATCTGCGACGAGATCACCTCGGGCCTCGACGCACGCCGCCGCGACGACCTGCTGGGGAACCTCGCCGAGCTGCAGAGCAACACCGGCTGCGCGCTGCTGATGATCACCCACGACCTGCCCGCGGTGGCCGCCCTGTCGCACCGGGTGCTCGTCTTCGACGAGGGGCGGGTGGTGGAGCACGGCCGCGCCGGCGAGGTGCTCGACTCGCCGAACCACCCGGCCACCCGCGCGCTGGTTCAGGCCTCCTCCCCGAAAACTGCAGGTCAGGAAATATAGCCGCAGACTAATTGAATATGATTTTCAACAACGATTCCGACGAGGGAGGTAACCGTGGCGAAACTCGAAGAGCGCAGGGTCGGTCAGTACGTGATCCGCGAAGCCGGACCAGCCGATGCCGACGGCGCGCGGTCGGTCATCCTCGACACCTTCTACCACGTCTTCGGCCACGGTTACCGGCCCCAATGGCACGCAGACGTCATCGACATGGACGGCGTCTACTTCTCCCACCCCCGCCAGGCGCTGTTCGTGGCCGCGCTGGACGACGAGATCGTGGGCACCACCGCGGTGCGAGCGGACGGGCCGAAGAGCCCGCCGCACGCCCCCTGGCTGGCCGAGCGCTACCCCTCGGACACGACGGCCCAGATCTTCCGCGTCTACATCCGCGCTGAGCACCGCCGCAACGGCCTGGCCCGCGAGCTGGTGGACATGGCCTGCCGCTTCGTCGCGGCGACCCCGGGCTACGACACGATCTACCTGCACACCAACGCCGACATCGCCGGCGCCGAACCGTTCTGGAACAGCGTCGCGAAGCAAATCCACGACGGCCGAACCGACCCCGGCCACAGCCCCGCGGTCCACTACGAAATCCCCATCCCCTGACCCCTGCGCCCGTGGGAGGTGTGGGGGCTCGGATCAGCGGGCCGTCGCGGTGCTTTCGCCGGTCATCGGGCTCCCGCAGCCCGATCTGGGTGAGCAGTACTGGGAACCAGGCGCTACGGCTCGACGCGATAGGCGGCCGTTGAAGCCGCGAGGCGTTCCGCGCTCGGTCACTCCGCGGTCGGCATGAGGGTGTACTCCTCCGGGGCGAGGTCGGCGGCGAGTTCGCGGAGCAGGGCGCCGATCTCGGCGAGGCGATCGGTGGTCATGCGCTCGGCGGGGCCGGTAACGCTGATCGCGACGTCCTGCGAGGTCGTGGACGTGAGGGCGATGCTGACGCAGGCGATCCCGGCTTCGTTCTCCTGGTTCTCGATCGCCCATCCTCGCCTGCGCGCGGTGTTCACCGCGTCGCGGAACCGGTCGCCGAGCGCGGGGTGCGCGTGGTCGGGGTCGGCTTCCTCGGCGTAGCTGGTCAGGAGCGAGTCGTTCGGGGGAGCCGCGGCGATGAGCGCGCGTCCGAGCGCCGTGCTCGCGATGTGCGCGCGTCGACCGACACGCGACCACACGCGGACGGAGCGCTCCGGCTCGATCTTGTCGAGGTAGACGACGCGGCGTCCGTCGAGCACTCCGAGGTGGACGAGTTCCTCCGTCCGGCGCGACAGTTCGAGCAGCAGCGGCCGGAACAGCAGCGGCAGGTTGTCGTCCGCACCGAAGGTCCGCACGATCCGCCTCAGCGCCTCGCCGAGGACGTAGTTGCGGTCTTCGCCGTCGCGCGCCACGTATTCGCGGTGCGCGAGGCCGCGGAGCAGCCGGTGGACCGACCCCTTGTTGATCCCCGTGCGTGCCGCGATCTCGCCGAGCGCGAGTCCCTCGGGGCCCGCTGTCGCAACCGTCTCGAGCACGACGAGTGCGCGGTCGAGGCTCGTGACGGGCGGCGTCTCCGATGTGGGTTCGGTCTCCATGGCTCCATTGTCGTCCCGGTCGATATTGCATCTCGCTCAACGCGAGTCTAGCTTATGGTCCAACATACAAAACGGTCGGTTCGCAATGTGAAACGCAATGCGCGGCAGCGCTGGACCACAGCCCGTACGTCGTGGAAGGACGAAGACGTCATGACACAGCCACTGGGCCGGAAGAGCGTGCCCGCGGGATCGCTCCTCGGAGCGTCCGCCCCGGACCGGACGGGAATCGTCCACCTCGGCCTCGGCAACTTCCACCGCGCGCACGGCGCGGTCTACACCGCGCAGGCGATGGCCGCCGCCGGTGGCGACTGGGGCATCCGCGGCTTCGCGCACTCGTCGGAGCGGGTCGTAGCTCCGATGCGAGCCCAGGACAACGTCTACTCGATCCTCCAGCTCTCCGAACACGGCGTCGAGGCGGGCGTGGTCGACGTCCACCGCAACACCGGCGTAGCCGCCCAGGACCCCGCCGCGGTCGTGGACGCGATCGCGGATCCGGCGCACCGCATCGTCACGCTCACCGTCTCCGAGGTCGGCTACACGCGCGACCCCGCGACCGGCAAGCTGGCGCTCGACGACCCCGACGTCGCCGCGGACCTCCCGGCAGGCTCGACGCCGCGCACCGCGGTGGGCATGATCGCCCGCGGTCTCGAGAAGCGCGCCGCCTCGGGTGAGCCGTTCGCCGTCCTGTCCTGCGACAACCTCCAGTCCTCCGGCGATGTCACGCGCGCCGTGGTCGAGGAGTTCCTGCAGGCGGCAGGCGTGAGCGAGGACGTGCTGTCCTTCGTGTCCTCGTCGGTGTCGTTCCCGAACGCGATGGTCGACCGCATCGTGCCGAAGACGACCGACGAGCACTCACGTCTCGTCGCGGATCTGCTCGGCGTCGAAGACCTGTGTCCCGTCCCCGCCGAGGACTTCACCATGTGGGTTCTCGAGGACGACTTCGCGGGCGGCCGTCCCGCCTGGGATCTGGCCGGCGCGACGTTCTCGAACGAGCTCGAGGCGTACGAGATGGTCAAGCTGCGCCTGCTCAACGGATCGCACTCGCTCATCGCCTACCTCGGAATCCTCTCCGGCGCGCCGACGATCGACGTCGCGTGGGGACAGGACTTCGTGCGCGAGGCGGTCCTGAACGGGATCACCGACGACTACCTTCCGACGTTCACCCCGCCCACCGGATTCGACGCCGGCGCGTACGTGTCCGAATTGGACGCCCGGTGGCGCAACCCGCGCATCGGGCACGCGACCACCCAGGTGGGCACCGACGGATCCGTCAAGCTCCTCCAGCGCATCCCCGACGCGGCGCTGCTCCACCTCCGGCGCGGCGACATGCCGCACCACCTCGCGCTGTGCACCGCCGCGTGGATCGCGTGCGTCGCCCCGCCGACGGGCTTCACCCCGGATCCGCTCGCCGAGCGCATCGTCGAACCCGCCCGCGACCGGCTCGCCGCCGCCGTCGACGGCGCTGTGACCGTTCCCGACCACGCGCGCCGGATCATGAACGGCGGATTCTTCCCGGACGCCCTCGCCGAGCAGGATGCCTTCACCGCCAGGGTCGCCGACCTGCTCACCCTCATCATCCGCGGCGGTGTGCGCGCCGCGGCCGCCGACGTCGCCGCCTCCCGCTGAGCATCCCCCGCCGACCTCCTGGAGCTGATCATCGATGAAAGGCCTGTTCATCCACGGCGCCGAGGACATGCGCCTCGAGGACGTCGCCGTCCCCGAACCCGCCGACGGCGAGGTGCTGCTGCGCGTGCGGTACGTCGGCATTTGCGGTTCGGACCTGCACTACTACTTCCACGGCAAGAACGGGGAGAACCTGGTCCGCGAGCCCTTCGCACCCGGTCACGAGTTCTCCGCGATCGTCGAAGCCGATCCGAGTGGCGAGTGGGCGAAGGGCACGCCGGTGACCGTGCACCCCGCGCGGTACGGCACCCCGGTGGACGGCATCGCGGACCGGCCGCACCTGTGGCCCGGCGGCGATTACCTCGGCAGCGCCGCGGACTTCCCGCACCGGCAGGGCGCCGCCGCGGAGTACGTGCTCGTCGAGAAGCCCATGCTCCGCAGGCTGCCCGAAGGCCTGTCGCTGCGGGACGCCGCGCTCGCCGAGCCTCTCGGCGTCGCGCTGCACGCGCTCACGATCGCCAACGGCGACGTCGGTGCTCGCGCGCTCGTGCTCGGCGCCGGTCCCGTCGGCCTGCTGATCGTCGCGGCGCTCGCCGCGCGAGGCGTCGAGCACGTGGCCGTCGGGGACATCCAGGAATCCGCCCTCGAACGAGCCCGCGCGCTCGGTGCCCACGAGACGTTCCTCATCGGACGCGACGACGTCCCGACGACTTCCTATCCCGTCGTGTTCGAGTGCTCGGGTGCGCCCGCGTCGCTGACGCAAGCGGTTGCGTCGGCGGCCCGCGCAGGCGTCGTCGTCCAGGTCGGCATGCTCGCCGACACCGCGATCGGGGTGAACCTCGCGCCGCTGGTGTCGAAGGAAGTCCAGCTGCGCGGCACGTTCCGCTTCTCGACGGAGATCGACGAGGCCGTCGACATGCTCGCGGCCCACCCCTCGATCTCCCAGGTCATCACGCACGTGCTCCCCGCGACCGAGGCGGTGGAGGCATTCGCGACGGCGAAGGACTCCGCTGCTTCCGGCAAGGTCCTCATCGAGTTCTGACCTTCCCCCTCCACCCGTCCCCTCCCCGCGCGAAACCGAAGAAGGAACAACGATGTCCACTTCAGCACCACCGCCCGGCACGGGCACCGCAAAGGACGGTACGGCCGAACGCAGCACCGGCGATCTCGCACGCGCCGCGATGTCCGGATGGCTCGGCACCGCGCTCGAGTTCATGGACTTCCAGCTGTACTCGCTCGCGGCCGGGCTCGTCTTCGGCCAGCTGTTCTTCGCCGGCGAGAGCCCTGCGCTCGCGGTCGTGTCCGCGATGGCGACGTACGCGGTCGGCTACATCGCCCGCCCCGTGGGTGCGTGGTACTTCGGACGGCTCGGTGACCGGGTGGGCCGCACCAAAGTCCTGTTCATCACGATCGCCCTCATGGGCGGTGCGACGACGCTCATCGGCGCCCTGCCGACCGTCCACCAGATCGGCGTCCTCGCGCCCATCCTCCTCGCGGTGCTGCGCCTCGTGCAGGGCTTCGGCGCCGGTGCGGAGATCTCCGGCGCGGGTGTGATGCTCGCCGAGTACGCGCCGACCAAGCGTCGCGGCATCATCGCGTCGCTCGTCGCGCTGGGCACGAACTGCGGCACCCTCGGTGCGTCGGCGATCTGGGGCGTCCTCGTCGCCGTTCTCTCCGAGGAGCAGCTCCTCGCGTGGGGCTGGCGCATCCCGTTCCTCGGCAGCGCCGTGATCCTGCTGTTCGCCGTGTGGATCCGGTTCCGGCTCAAGGAGAGCCCGGTGTTCGAGGACAGCTCTCACGTCAACGACGGCGTGGCGCTCACGACGGACGAGATCCGGGCGAAGGCCGAGCAGGAGAACGACATCCCGATGCTCGAGGCGCTCGAGCAGAAGAAGTGGCGGGCGCTCGTACCCGCGTTCCTGCTGCGATTCGGACAGGCGGGCAACTCGGGAATCCTGCAGACCTACATGGTCTCGTTCATCACCGTCACGCTCGCGATGTCGGCCGCGGTGGGCACGAGCGTCGTGATCGTCTCCTCGCTGTGCGCGTTCGTCACGGTGCCGATCGTCGGCGCGCTCGGCGACAAGTTCGGCCGTCGCCGGATGTACCAGGTGATGAGCGTGATCTCGCTGATCCTCATCGTGCCGACGATGATGGCGATCGCGGGAGCGGACGTCCCGCAGTTGTTCGTCGGCTACATCGTCATGCACAACGTGTCGGTCATGGCGCTCGCCTCGCTGGAGAACCTCACGCTGCCGGAGATCTTCGGCGCCCGTCACCGGTACGCCGCGACCGGTGTCATCAGGGAGGTCGCCGCGATGATCGCCACCGGTATCGGCCCCGTCGTCGTGGCGGCCTGGGTGGCCGGGACGACCGGATCGTGGATCCCGATCGCGATCATGCTCGGCATCTTCACGGCCTGCCCGCTCATCGGGACGTTCCTCATGCCCGAGGTCGCAGGACGCGACCTGAGGGATCCGCGCAACGCCGTCTGAGCACCCGCCTCGGGTGCGGCGGCGAGCCGCATCCGAGGCGGTTCCCACACCGTCCACTTTCGACGTACACCACTGATCAAGCTGGAAGCGAGCACCGTGAGCATCTCGACCGTCGACGTCATCGTCACGAGCCCCGGACGCAACTTCGTCACCCTCAAGATCGTCACGTCCGACGGGGTCGTCGGGTGGGGCGACGCGACGCTCAACGGGCGGGAGCTCTCCGTCGCGGCCTACCTGCGGGACCACCTCGCGAGCACGCTCATCGGCCGGGACGAGGACCGCATCGAGGACACGTGGCAGTACCTGTACCGCGGCGCGTACTGGCGACGCGGGCCCGTGACGATGGCGTCGATCGCCGCCGTCGACATGGCGCTGTGGGACATCAAGGCGAAGAAGGCGGGCGTTCCGCTGTACCAGCTGCTCGGTGGAGCGAGCCGCGACAAGCTCCGCGTGTACGCGCACGCCTCCGGCAACGACTACGAGGCGCTGGCCCAGGCGATCCGCGGCTACGTGGACGAGGGCTACACCGCGGTGCGCATCCAGACGGGCGTTCCCGGTCTCGGCCGGGTGTACGGCGTCTCGGATACGGCGAAGCCGGGGGAGAGGTACGACTACGAGCCCGCGCATCGCGCGGCCGACGGCAGCGCCGCGACGCGTCCCGAGGAGGAGGACTGGGACACGCCCGCGTACCTGCGGCACGTTCCGTCGATCTTCGAGAAGGTGCGCGAGGAGTTCGGGCCGGAGCTGCGGTTGCTCCACGACGGACACCACCGCATGTCACCGATCGAGGCCGCCCGGCTGGCGAAGTCGCTCGAACCGTACGACCTGTTCTGGCTCGAGGACGCGACGCCCGGTGAGGACCAGGAGGCGTTCCGGCTCGTCCGGCAGCACAGCACGACCCCGCTGGCCACCGGTGAGGTCTTCAACTCGGTGTACGACTACCAGACGCTCATCACCGAGCGGCTCATCGACTACGTGCGGTCGGCGCCCACGCACACCGGCGGCGTCACGGGTATGAAGAAGCTCCTCGACTTCGCAGGCATCTACGGAGTCCGCTCCGGCATCCACGGTCCGACCGACGTCTCGCCGATCGGCATGGCGGCCGCGCTCCACATCGACCTGGCGATCCACAACTTCGGCATCCAGGAGTACATGCCGCACAGCGAGCTGACGCTGGAGACGTTCCGCACGTCGTACACGTTCGACCGCGGCTTCCTCCACCCCGGCGACAACCCCGGTCTCGGCGTGGAACTCGACGAGGAGCTCGCCGCGCGCCATCCGTACACCACCGCCTACCTCCCGGTGAACCGCCTGCTCGACGGCACCGTGCACGACTGGTGAGTCGAGAAAGGACGGACGTCATGAGCGAGCGCCAGACCCTGCCTCGGAGGACCGCCGCCTCGCGGCTCGTGGTGGTGATCCGCGGCGAGCGCGCCGAGGACTACGTGCCGGTCATCGACACGATGGTCGAGGCGGGGGTGCGGAGTTTCGAGCTCACGCTCACGACTCCGGGGACGTTCGCCGCGCTGCCCGGGCTCGTCGAACGGTACGCGGAGACGGCCGACATCGGTATCGGCACCGTGACGCGGCCCGACGACGTGGACACTGCCGCCGATGGGGGAGCGCACTACCTCGTCACGCCGGTCTCCGATCTCGCCACCGTCGACCGGGCCCTCGAACGCGACATCGCGATCGTCCCGGGCGGCCTCACTCCCACGGAACTGTTCTCCACTTGGGACCGCGGCGTCTCCGCGGTGAAGGTGTTCCCCGCGGGCCAGGTGGGTCCCGGATACCTGAAGGATCTGCGCGGTCCGTTCCCGGATCTGTCCGCCGTCCCGTCCGGTGGGGTGGACCTCGAATCGGCGCGGGCGTGGCTCGCGGCCGGTGCGGCGGCGGTGAGCGTCGGTGGCCCGCTGCTCGGGGACGCGTTGAAGGGCGGCGAACTCGGTGCGCTCGCGGAACGGGCGCGGCGGTTCGTCGAGGTGTGCGCGGGGAGTGGAACCGAATGACGGTCTCCCGGATTCTGACGCTGGGCGAGACGATGGGCCTGCTCACCGGCAGCCGCATCGGTTCGCTCGCGCACGTGTCCGAAGCGCACGTGGGGATCGGTGGCGCGGAGACGAACGTCGCCGTCGGCCTGAGCAGGCTCGGAGTTCCGGTCACGTGGATCGGCCGGGTCGGAGACGACTCGCTGGGCAGACGGGTCGTGCGCGAGGTCCGCGGCGAGGGCGTCGACGTGCGGGCACAGCTCGACCCAGCGGCGGCGACCGGGCTCATGGTCAAGGAGCGCACGGGACCGGGGACGTCGCGGGTGTACTACTACCGCGCGGGTTCCGCCGGTTCGCGGCTGGCAGCCGCGGACGTGCCCGCGGGTCTCGTCGAGAGCGTCGGGCTCGTGCACCTCACCGGCATCACTCCGTTGCTGTCGGACTCCGCGCGCGAGGCGTGTCTTTCCGTCGTGCGGCGGGCTCGGGCCGCCGGGGTGCGCGTGAGCGTCGACGTGAACTACCGGTCGACGCTCGCTCCCGCGGACGTCGCTGCGAAGGTGCTCGGCGAGCTCGTCGGGGAGGCGGACCTCGTGTTCGGCTCCCCCGAGGAGCTGGCGTACGGGGTTCCCGGTGGCGTGGCGGATGATTCTTCGGCGATCGACGAGCTGGCCCGCGCCCTCGACCCCACGGGCGCGCGCGAGATCGTCGTCAAGCGGGGCGCCGACGGTGCGTCGACGTACACCGGGGGCACCGTGGTCCACGCTCCTGGCCATCGCGTCGATGTCGTCGACACGGTGGGAGCGGGGGATGCGTTCGTGGCCGGCTACCTCAGCGGCGACGTGCAAGGCTGGAGCGTCGAGGAGAAGCTCGCCCGGGCGAACGCCTGCGGCGCCGTGATGTGCACGACCCCCGGCGACTGGGAGGCCGCCCCGACCCCCGCCGAACTCGAGGCCTTCCTGGGCGCCGACGTCGACCCGGTCCAGCGCTGAGGACGGAGATCAGGGCAAGACCTCCAGTGAGGACAGTTGCTCGTCGGGCCCACGGCTTGAGGGTGCGGGCGTAGGTCGCGGTCATCGACGACGTCGCCGATGACCGCGGGGATTCACGGCTCCGTCGTGCCGCGTGCTTCGGCGCGGAAGGCCAGCGGCGTTCGACCGTCGTGCTTGCGGAAGAACTTGTTGAAGTCGCCGGGGTTTTCGAAGCCGAGGTGGCGGGCGACGTCGGCCGAGGTGGCGTCGGTGTGCACCAGGAGGCGTTTGGCCTCCAGGATGATGCGGGCATCGAGGTAGGCCTTGGCGGTGGTGCCGGAGGCGGCCAGTGCGGCGCGGGTGAGGGTTCGGGTGCTGTAGCCGAGGGCGGCGGCGTAGTCGGCGACGCGGTGGGTGCGGGTGAAGTCGCGCTCGACAGCCGCGCGGAACCGCGCGAACGGCCCGTCCGGCAGTGCCGCGGCAGGAGGTTCCGGGCTGGCGCGGGCAAGGCGCAGCAGGAGGACCGCCAACAGCATGCGCAGTGCCCGGTTGTGGTCCTCCAGCGTCAGGGTGCCCAGCTCCTCGTACTCGGCGAACAGGTGCTGGCGAGCGAGATCGACCAGGCGGGCGGTCGAGCGGGTCGGCAGCACCGGGGCCTCGCTGAGCGGCGGATCGATGGTCACGAAACCCGGGCGCCAGATCACGATGGCGCCGCGGGATCGGGTCAGCGCACCGCCCGGCTCGGCCGCGTACTGGTGGACCTGGCCCGGGCGCACCCACAGCCAACCGCCCGGCTCGATGAGGTGGGTGGCGAAGTCCACCACGTGCGGCAGCGGTTCGGCGTCCCCGGCGACGTGGATGAGGTGGTGGAAGTCGGGCCGTTGCGGGGCGGCCAGGTCGATCTCCCGCCGCTTGCCCCGTTCGCGCAGCTCGGCGAAATCCACCACGTCCATCCCGATCGGTGTGCTCAGCCACGGCCGGTAGGCGACATCGGTGATCTCGGGCATCCGTGCAACCGTTCTTGTCCGATTATTCCCATGGTTTGTCGCCAGCGTACCTGCTCACCTGCGATATCGGCTCCTAGTGTGGAGGTGTCGGAGCTGGAGTGACCGAAAAGGAGAAGCATGCGACTCGTCGTTGGCATGACCGGGGCGACCGGGGCTCCGCTCGGCCTCCGGCTGCTGGAACGGCTGGCCGAGCTGCCGGAGGTGGAGACCCACCTGGTGATCAGCCGGTGGGCCCGGGCGACTGTCGAGTTGGAGACCGGGCTGTCCGCCAAGGAGATCGGCAAGCTCGCCGACGTCGTCCACAACCCCGACGATCAAGGCGCGAGCATCTCCTCCGGGTCCTTCCGCACCGGCGGCATGCGGCTCGGCTGCGCAACCGCGCAGCGTCCTGAAACTTTCCCTTGCCGCACAGTTCTTTTGAGGAGGAGCACATGGCCTACGACGACCTCCGGTCGTTCCTGAACACCCTGGAGCAGCAGGGGCAGCTGCTGCGGATTCCCGACGAGGTGCTGCCCGAACCCGACCTTGCCGCCGCTGCCAACGCCGCCGGGTGCATCGGGGAGGGCGCGCCCGCGCTGTGGTTCGACCAGGTCAAGGGCTTCACCAACGCGCGGATCGCGATGAACGTGCACGGCTCGTGGCGCAACCACGCGCTGGCCCTGGGCCTGCCCAAGGAGACCTCCACCCGCGAGCAGGTCGAGGAGTTCGCGCGGCGCTGGGACGACTTCCCCGTCGCGCCGGAGCGCCGGGAGGACGCGCCGTGGCGGGAGAACAGCGTCAGCGGCGCGGACATCGACCTGTTCGACGTGCTTCCGCTGTTCCGGCTCAACGACGGTGACGGCGGGTTCTACCTGGACAAGGCCGCCGTGGTCTCCCGCGACCCGGACGCGCCGGAGGACTTCGACCGGCAGAACCTGGGCATCTACCGCATCGAGGTCATCGACCGGGATCGCCTTGCGCTGCAGCCTGTTCCGATGCACGACATCGCCCAGCACCTGCGCAAGGCCGAGGAGAGGGGAGAGGATCTGCCGGTGGCCATCACGCTGGGCAACGACCCGGTGGTGCCCATCGTGGCGGGCATGCCGATGGCCTACGACCAGTCCGAGTACGAGATGGCCGGCGCGCTGCGCGGCGCCCCCATGCCCATCGCCACCGCGCCGCTGACCGGCCTCGACGTGCCGTGGGGTGCGGAAGTGGTGATCGAGGGCCGCATCGAGTCGCGGGTGCGGCAGCTCGAGGGCCCGTTCGGGGAGTTCACCGGGCACTACTCGGGCGGCCGGCGGATGCCGGTGGTGCGCATCGAGCGGATCTCCTTCCGCAGCAACCCGATCTTCGAGTCGCTGTACCTGGGCATGCCGTGGACCGAGTGCGATTACCTGGTGGGTCCGAACACCTGCGTGCCGCTGCTCAAGCAGCTGCGCGCGGAGTTCCCCGAGGTGCGCGCCGTGAACGCGATGTACACGCACGGACTGCTGGTGATCATCTCCACGGCGAAGCGCTACGGCGGGTTCGCCAAGGCAGTGGGCATGCGCGCGATGACCACCCCGCACGGGCTCGGCTACGTCAGCCAGGTGATCCTGGTCGACGAGGACGTGGACCCGTTCGACCTGCCGCAGGTGATGTGGGCGCAGTCGGCGAAGGTCAACCCCGCCGAGGACGTGGTGGTCGTCCCGAACCTGTCGGTGGTGGAACTGGCTCCGGCCTCCCAACCCGCGGGCATCACGAGCAAGATGATCATCGACGCGACGACCCCGGTGCAGCCCGACGTGCGGGGCAACTTCAGCACCCCCACCAAGGACCTGCCCGAGACCGCGACGTGGGCCGATCGCCTGCGTTCACTGCTCGCCACGCGCTGAAACCCCGCTTCCAGGAAGGAAAGTTCGATGAGCGCCGAAGAAACCGCGTGCCCGCGCTGTGCCGCCGCCGAGATCCGCAGCGTGACGACCTCCCCGGTGCCCGGGGTGTGGGAAGTGCTGCAATGCCCGCAGTGCCTTTACATGTGGCGCACCTGCGAACCTGACCGCCGTACCCGGCGTGACAGCTATCCCGACAGCTTCAAGCTGACCGCCGAGGACATCGCCAACGCCACCGAAGTCCCCGCCATCCCAGCCCTGCGCTAGCCGGTCCTGACCGCCTCACCTCCGCCGAACACGAGCTCCAGGGCGGTTCTCCGGGCGGGCCATTGGTCGGCGAATGACCAGTGCGCCCAGGTCGGGAACCGGTCAACGACGCTGAGCAACCCGTCACCCATCAGCGCGGTGGTCGGTGGCGGTGGTTGGCGGAACTCGAGCACCGCTCGGGCCATTCCGAGGTGTTGTTGTGGTGCCTTCCGAGGCCCGCCCGCAGACTGAATCCGGATGTGGACGCTTCGCCGTTCGCTGGGCGGCGGGATTTCCAGGAGGACCGCGTGACTGCTTCGTCGCCCGCTGCCGATGCACCGCCCGCCCGGTACGACGATCTGCGGGCCCTGGTGATCAACTGCACCTTGAAGCGCTCACCGAAGACGAGCAACACGCAGGGTCTGATCGACCACAGCACCACCATCATGAACGCAGGAGGAGTGCACGTCGACGTCATACGGGCGGTGGACCACGACATCGCCACCGGCGTGTGGCCCGATATCACCGAGCACGGCTGGGAGGCAGACGCGTGGCCGGACCTGTACCAGCAGGTCCTGGCGGCCGACATCCTCGTGCTGGCGGGTCCCATCTGGCTGGGGGACAACAGCTCCGTGATGAAGCAGGTGATCGAACGCCTCTACTCCTGCTCCGCCCTGCTCAACGACGCCGGGCAGTACGCCTATTACGGCCGTGTCGGCGGTTGTCTGATCACCGGCAACGAGGCCGGTGTCAAGCACTGCGCCATGAACGTCCTCTACAGCCTGCAGCACCTGGGCTACACCATCCCCCCTCAGGCGGACGCCGGATGGATCGGCGAGGCAGGCCCCGCCCCCTCCTACCTCGACCCCGGCTCGGGCGGCCCGCAGAACGACTTCACCAACCGCAACACCACCTTCATGACCTGGAATCTGCTGCACCTGGCCCGCATGCTCAAAGACTTCGGCGGCATCCCGGCCTACGGCAACCAGCGCACCGCCTGGGACGCCGGCTGCCGCCACGACTACGAAAACCCCGAACACCGCTAGCCAGTTCGACTTGGAGGGGTCTTCCACGGTTGGAGGGCCGCCCGGTGCCGGTGGTCATGGTGGGGTGTCCTCGCCTGGTGCGGCGTGCTTCTGCTCGAAGCGTGCGGCGCGGCGGAGTTTGATGGCGAAGGCCAGTGCGGAGGCGCCGAAGAGCACCGCCGTGATGGCCAGCCATCGGCCGAGGTAGACGTTTTCAGGCAGCCGGGCAGCGCTCGGGTAGAGCTCGGAGAGATCGAGGATGAGGGGGAACCAGACGATCAGGAGCACACCGGAGAGGAAAGTGGGCACGCGCAGGTAGTTGATCCACGGGACCCGTGGTGGACGGGTGGGGCGATGCCGCAGTACAGCGCGGGCCGACAGGTCTGCCAGCGAGTACAGCGGAAGCAGGATGAGGTCGTGGAGGATCGCTGCGCCGACGAGCCAGATCGCTACCTCGACCGGGCGGACGGCGAACAGCCGTACCAGGGCGTAGGCGGCGAGGGCGAACGAGCAGATCAGGACGAGAAGGTGCAACGGACCGGAGCCGTACCAGCGCAGGAAGCGTGTCATGGTCATTCTCTGAACGTGAGCCGGTGGACCCATTTGGTGTTGTTCACGCCGGGGTTGGCGGGAACGATGATGCGTGCCGGGAAACCGTGGTCGACGGAGAGGTCTGCGCCGTTGACGTGCAGGGCCAGCAGGGAGCTGGGGTCCGCGACCTGGTTTCCCCGCAGTGCCACCGTGCTGAAGGGGCCGGAGGGCTGGACGGACTCCACCAGAACGCTTCCGGCGTGGGGCAGTCCGGCCGCGGCGGCGAGGTCGGCCAGTCGAAGGCCGCTCCAGCGCTGATTTCCGGTGGACCATCCTTCCACGCATGCGATGGGCAGGTCGGCGGTGTGCTGGCGCATGGCCAGGAGCTGTTCGCGAGTGAAGATCAGCGGCGGCCCGTGGCCGTGGATTTCAAGTCGCCAGTTCGGGCCGATGAGCGCCGGCGTGACGCCGACCGAAGCGGCGGTCTTGTTGATCTGGAAGCCGTTCGGGCCGTTGCCCGGATCGCGGTCGTGCGGTGCGAGAAGGGCGGTGTTGCGCAGCCAGCCGCCGATGCTTTGTCCCGCGGTGACCACGAGCAGCAGCAGTGATCCCGCTCCGACCAGTCCCAGCGCGCCGCGACGGGTCATCGTCGGCGCCGCTGGGGCGGTGGGCGCCAGGTGGTCGGGGTCGGGTGGCTCGGAGCGGGTGTGGGCGAGGTCGGTGCGCAGTTCAGCGGCGAGGCTGCGGGAGCGCAGGGCACGCGTCATCCGGCTGAATCGGAGGCAGACGTGGAGGACGAAGGCGGCGATGAACACCCAGGCGCCGTAGAAGTGCAGGGTGTAGAAGGAGCCCGGGAAGACGTAGTAGAGCTGGATGTTGAGGATGCCCGTGGCGAATTGGAAGATGGCCCCGCCGACCAGCATCAGCAGGGACAGCCGCTCCAGGGCGTGGGCGGGGCTGCGGGTCGGTGGCCACTCGAACAGCTTCGGGATCACCGACCACAACTTGCCCAGCAGGACGGGCACGAGGACCACGCCGAGCGTGACGTGCACGCCCTGGGTCAGCCGGTATAGCCAGTACGGATTCGTGGGCCAGTCGAAGAGGTAGAAACCCAGCAGGCCCTTGTCCGGAGTTTGGTCGTTGACCGGGTCGAGTCCGGGGTTGTAGGCGGCGTAGGACAGCACCCCGGTGACGAACAGCAGCGGGATGCCGATCAGCAGAACCAGACCGAATACTGAGGTCAGCCAGGTTCCGCGGATCGGACTGCGCCAGAATCCGGGACGAAACGGGCCCGGCGGCGGGGGTATCTGCCCGATCCGCCGCCCCACGGCCCGGGCACGAGCGGCAATCCTGGTCGCAAGAACCGCCACCATGGCGGCCACGCGCACCGCGGCGGCGCGAGTGTGCGCGGCAGCCCGGGCCGCCGGAAGCCAAAACGCGGCACCCACGCGCTTGAGGCGGCCTCGGTCGCCTCCGTCGTCCGAGCTCGGGTGTTTCGAGCCGCTGGATGACATCAGCTCCCCCCGTCTCTTCGGCCGCTTCACGGCGGGTGGATCCTCAGGGCGTGGCATGTGGACGCCTCGAATTTGGCACAGTTCCCATCGGCTGTCCGTGTCCGGTGCGCATCCAGGTGGCTCTCGCCAGCCGAAAGGATGGAACCTCCGGTCAGCTTCCAGTGCGGTCGGGTTGGTTCGGTGGGACCGTGGCGTCATCCCGCACTGCTGGGGGCGGACCGTGCATCTTGATCCCGAATTGGCGGCAGCCGTATCTGCTCTGCCCGACCTGCACATCGACGACCTCGACGGGGCTCGCGCGCGGATGGCGGAGCTCGCCTCGAACGCCGGGCAGGTGGTGACCGGCGAGGTCACCACGACCGATCACGAGGTTCCGGGTGTCGAGGGTGTGCCGGTGCCGGTCCGGGTCTTCCGGCCGTCTGACGCTGCCGCTCCGATGCCCGCCGTGCTCCTGCTGCACGGCGGCGGGTTCGTGATGGGAGGCCTGGAGTCCCTCACCGCGCAGGCCGTGGACCTGTGCGCGCACGTGCCTGCGGTCGTTTGCGCCGTCGACTACCGCCTGGCCCCCGAACATCCGTATCCGGCGGCGTTGCGGGACTGCGAGTCCGCGCTCCGCTGGATCGCTTCGGAGGCTGAGCTGCTCGGCGTGGACGCTGCGCGCATCGGTGTGTACGGCATGAGCGCGGGTGGTGGGCTCGCCGCGGCTCTGACGCTGCTGG
>NZ_JBEOVY010000012.1:0-46857 GCF_040295745.1 Saccharopolyspora sp. NPDC002686 | reverse complement strand
CACCCCCGCAGCTTGCACCGCCGCGGGTTCTCAGCGTTCGCCTGGCGAGGACGGCCCGACTGCCGTGTATTGGCATACATAAAGTCGGGCACCCGCAGACCAGGCGGGCGCTGAGGTTCCGCTACTTGCACCGCCACGCAAAACGAGTGCTTCAGACAGGCGCCTACTGCGTGGTCACGTCGTTGAACGGCAGCAGCGGGTCGATCCACGGGAACACCACGAACAGCAGCAGCGCGACGGCCGCGACCACCAGCAGCAGGGCCTGCACCGCCTTCGCGGCAGTGCCGCCGGGCAGGTGCCGCCAGATCCACCCGTACATCAGCGTTCCTCCAGCTCAGCGGGCCGCAGCTCCGGGTGCGCCGGGTCCTTCGGGTACTCCGTGGTGAGCACGCCGTGCACGATCAGCCGCTGCTCGGCGGAGAACTCCGGGTGGCAGGTGGTCAGCGTGATCAGCCTGGTGCGCTGGTCCGGGGGCAGCAGGTCGACCGGCTGGCCGGGAACCGGGTGGATCACCTCGCCCTGCGTCGGCAGCACGATGCGCCGGCCGTGCACCTGCTCGTACGGCCCGCCGATCGGCGCCACGCCCTGGCAGCGCTGGTCACCGCCGTGCCCGTTCCACCCGGCGACCTCGTCGGCCATCGGCAGCACCCGGTAGACGTACCAGCGGGTCGCGGTCTCCACCACGATCGGATCGCACGAGTCGAGCTTGTCCAGGTCGTTGAACGGGGCGCCCTTGCCGATCCGGTGCCCGGCCACCGCGAAGTTGCCCTGCTCGCCGGGCCAGGCGGTGCCGACGTAGTGGCCCGGACCGGCGGAGAGCGTCTCGCCGTCGGTGCCTTCCAGCACCGCGAACCGGAAGTCCGGCCCGAACTCCGGCAGGTACAGCTGGGCGAAGCCCTCACCGGTGCTGGGCGGCGGTGGCGGCGCGGCCGGTGCCGGCTGCTCCCACCGGGTCTGCAGCTGGTCGGTGGCCTCGGCCTGCTTGCGGGCGGTGGACCAGTCGGTCACGTAGACCGCGTAGAACACGAAGAGCAGCAGCACCAGGCCCGCGGTGATCAGCAGCTCGCCGACCACGCGCAGCGCGGAGCGGACGCGTCGACGATCCGGCGGCGGGGCCTCCGGGTGCTCGGGGGATGCCACGGTTGCGCTCTCCGTCACGGCTCGTTCGCGGGGTCCGGGTGGTCTCCGGGCAAAATGATCACGGCCGGGCTCTAGATCGGCTCTGTGATTACGTTAACGTGGTACCTGGAACAACGAGCCGATCCGCAGCTGGTTTCGCGGGTCTGCCACGCCCGAGCACGCGGCTCCCGCGGCCGCACCACCTGGCGAGGACACCATGCCCAAGTCCAAGGTCCGCAAGAAGGACTCACCCACCCCGGTGACCGATCGCCGCACGCCGGTGAAGGCGAAGGCGCTCGGCCCATCACACCCCATCTACGTCGCAGTGATGCTGGGGATGATGATCATCGGGCTGCTGTGGCTGGTGGTCAACTACATCGCGGGCGAGAAGATCCCGTTCATGACCGACCTCGGCGGCTGGAACTTCGCCGTCGGGTTCGCCTTCATGATCGTCGGCCTGCTGATGACGATGCGTTGGCGCTGACCCACCGCAGCGATTCGCGTGGAGGCCCGGAGGGCGCAATCCCTTCGGGCCTCACTCATCCCGATGGCGGATTGACTCCGGGTCGTCGAACGACATGGGTGTAACTCATCCCCAGTGGGGATAACTCCTGTGGATAACTCATCGGTAGCGGGTGGATAACGGTGGACGAGGCGAACGAATCGCAGCAGTGGGCCACCCCGGTGGGACTGGTGGTGGTCGGCTGGGTGCTCACCGCAGCGGCCGTCACCTGGTGGTTCGCCACCGAGTCCCCGGTGGACGGCCTGTTCGTCGGCGTCCTGGTGCTCGCCCTCGCCGCTGCCTCCGCGCACGCCACCATCTGCCGCCCGCGCCTGAGCGCGAACCGCGACGGCGTCACCATCCGGAGCCTGCGCGGCCGACGGCACTGGCCTTGGCCGGCCGTGGCGATCAGGGTCCGCGAGCACCACCGCTTCGGCCGCGAGGTGCAGTCCCTCGAGCTCGACGCGGACGTCCTGGTCATCCTGACGCGCCTGGACCTGGGCGCGGACCCGCAGGACGTCGCCGACGCCCTGCGCACCTGGCGGAGCTGAGCAGGAATCAGCCCCGGCGCAGTCGTAGCCGGGGCTGATCGAAGTCCTTGCTACTACTCGCTATTACGATCCGAGCACTCCGCAGCGCGCCTGCGAACCGGAGCCGAAGCACACCAGGTTGCCGAACTGCGCGTCCCGCGTGACCAGCACGGCGACCAGCACCACCAGCAGCGCGGCCAGCGCACCGGCCTGGATCAGCGCCTGCCGGTTCCGGGGCGCGTAGACCAGCGCACCGGTCGCGAGCACGCCGAGCACCAGCCCACCGAGGTGGCCGAGCAGCGAGATCCCGGGGATCACCACGCTGGCGGCGATGTTCAGCCCGATGACCAGCAGCACCGGCCGCAGGCTCACCTTCAGCCGCAGCGCGGCGATGGCGATCCCGCCCATCAGCCCGTACACGGCGCCGGACGCGCCAGCCACCGGGGCGATCTCCTCGCCGAACAGGAACACTGCGGCGCCGCCGCCGAGCAGCGACAGCACGTACACCGCGGCGAACCGCCAGCGCCCGAGCAACAGCTCCAGGTCACGGCCGATCACCCACAGGGCGATCATGTTCATCGCCAGGTGCAGCAGCCCGATGTGCAGGAACCCGGAGGTCACCAGCCGGTACCACTGCCCGCCTGCGACCAGGATCGGCCACAGCGCGAACTCGTCGAAGAGCGGCGCCGTGAAGTTCGCGCCGATGCTGCCGGCCTGGATCGCGGTGATCGCGAAGACCACCACGTTGACCGCGATCAGCAGCGGCACCAGGATCGGCTTGTCGGACAGCTTGGCACCGGCGACCGTCACGGCCTGCCGCTGCCCGCGCTGCCCCTCCGCGACGCAGTCCACGCAGTGCTGGCCGACGGAGGCGTCGCGCAGGCATTCCGGGCACGCCGGACGCTCGCACCGGGTGCAGCGCAGCCCGGTGGGGCGGTCCGGGTGCCGGACGCAAGTCGGCAGCTGCGGCGGCGCTCCGTCCGCCCCTGGCTGGGATCCGGGCGGAACAGTCACGTGTGGGACCTGCTCCCTGCTCGGTTGGCGGGTCTCAACCGCGCTCGATCGAGACCTTCTCGATGATGATGTCGTTGACCGGGCGGTCGCCCTGTCCGGTCGCAGTCGTCGCGATCGTGTCGACCACGTCGCGGGACGCCTGGTCGGCGACCTCGCCGAAGATGGTGTGCTTGTAGTTCAACCAGCTGGTCGCAGCCACCGTGATGAAGAACTGCGAACCGTTGGTGCCGGGCCCGGCGTTGGCCATGGCCAGCAGGTACGGGCGGTCGAACTGCAGGGTCGGGTGGAACTCGTCGCCGAACTTGTAGCCCGGGCCACCGCGGCCGGTGCCGGTCGGGTCACCGGTCTGGGCCATGAAGCCCTCGATGACGCGGTGGAAGATCACGCCGTCGTAGAACGGGCCGGACTTCTCGCCCTTCGCGTTCGGCTCGGTGTATTCCTGGGTGCCTTCGGCAAGACCGACGAAGTTCTTCACGGTCTTGGGCGCCTGGTCGGGGAACAGGTTGATCCGGATGTCTCCCTGCGAGGTGTGCAGGGTCGCGGTCACCGTCGTCCCAACGAGCGATCCATTGTCTTCAGCCACCCGACCATCCTGCCATCGAACAGGCCGATACCGGTTTCTGGGTGCAATATGGGCCACGACGCGGCCCAGAAGTCGACCGGTGAAAGCCCGGCCCAGGAGGCAGATGATGGACGAGGTGAAGGCGATGGCCCGAGCTGGCGAGAGCGTGGGCAAGGCGGTGGGGACCGGTATCAAGTCCGCCCGTCGCGGCGCGAAACGTGCGAGCGAGGTGGGCGTGGCGTTCTCCAAGCACGCCGCCACGCTGGCCGAGCAGGAACTCGCCAACCGGGGCATTTCGACCGACGAGCTGCAGGAGAAGATCGCGCAGCGCACCACCGGGATGTCCCGCAAGGAGCTCTCCAAGCGCAGTCGCAAGGCGCGCAAGCAGTGGGAGAAGAAGGCCGCCGAGTCCCGCAAGCAGCTCGCCAAGAACACGGTGGCGGCCCGCAAGGAGCTGGCCGAGCGGATCAGCCCGAAGCCGAAGCGCCGCAAGTGGCCTTGGGTCCTGCTGATCCTGGGCGGTCTGGCCGCGGCAGCCGCGGTCGCGTTCTCCCGCCGCCCGGAAGAGCTCCCCGTGGCTTCCGCGGAGAGCGACTTCTCCCGGCGCGACACCCCGGCCCGCCACCGCGCGGACCACTACGAGGTGCCGTCCCAGTCCGACCACCAGCACCCCGCGGCTGAGCGCTCCCACTGAGGTAGATCACCCGAACGCGTGAAGGGCATCTTCGACCGGCCAGGTCGAAGATGCCCTTCACTTTGGGGTGGTCCGCATCACAGAGTGGGAGACCGGTTCGCGGGGCGAGGATGCTGACATGACTGAACCGACGAGTTTCGATTTGCACGCCACCGCCGAGGTGGCCGCGACCGCGGACGTGGTGTACCGGGTCGCCAGCGACATCACGCGCATGGGCGAGTGGAGCCCGGAGTGCACCGGCGGCGAGTGGACGACCGGAGAACCGGGTGCGGTCGGCGCCCACTTCAAGGGGCACAACCGGTTCCGCGACGACACCTGGACCACCGAGTGCGAGGTGGTCGCGGCCGAGCCGGGGCGCCGGTTCGCCTGGGCGGTGCTCGCCCAGCCCGACCCCTCGGAGAACCCGGTGTGGTCCTTCGAGATCGAGCCGACCGCCGACGGCTGCCGGCTGACCCAGCGCTTCGTGATGACGTCCCCGCCGAGTCGGCTGCTGGCGATCCGGGACAGCCTGCCGCCGGAGAAGGCCGCGACGTTCCTGGAGTTCCGCCGCGGCCGCCTCCAGGAGGCCATGCAGCAGACGGTGGACCGGATCAAGGCAGCCGTCGAGGGCTGAGCCGCAGCTAGGCGTGCTGGGAGTTGTCGGCGTTGAGCTCCTGCTCCTGCACGACCCCGGGTTTCCCGACCATCGCGGCCCCGACAGCTCCCAGCGCGCCGACCGCGGCGAAGGCGTAGAAGCCCCACGGGTAGGCGATGCCCGCCGTGAGCATCGCGCCGCCGAGCAGCGGACCGCAGATCGCACCGATGCGCCCGATCCCGGCGGACCAGCCGAGCCCGGTGGCCCGGTTCGCCGCCGGGTACACGCGGCCGATGTAGGCGTACACGAGCACCTGCGAGCTGAACACGAAGCAGCCGGCGATCAGCACCGCGACGTACACGCCGATGCCGGGCAGCTTGATGCTCAGTGCGGCCAGGAACACCGCGGAGGCGGCGAACCAGGCGATCGTCGACGGCCGCGGCCCGATCCGGTCGGCGACCGCACCGGCGACCAGCAGCCCGATCACCGCACCGATGTTCAGCGTCAGCAACAACCCCAGCGCGGCTCCGAGCGGGTACCCGGCGGACTTCATGATCTGCGGCAACCAGGTGTTGAGCCCGTAGACGAGCAGCAACCCCATGAAGGACGTGACCCAGAAGGCGATGGTGGCCCGGCCGAGCCCACCGCGGAACAGCGAAGCAACGGCCTCTGCCCCACCGCGCGAACCGCGTTCGGCCTTGACCTGCTCGAAGGACTCCGATTCGGGCAGGTACCGGAGCATCAGCGGCACGAGCACCAGCGCGGGCGCGGCCCCGATGACGAACATCGCCCGCCACCCCAGGCCGGGCAGAACCGCGATCCCGAGCAGCGCGGTCAACACGGCCCCGACGTGGTACCCGGTCATGATCGACGTGGTGGCGCTACCGCTCTTCCCGGCCCGAGCGTGCTCGGTGACCAGCGCGATCGCGGTCGGCAAACACCCACCAAGACCCAACCCGGCGAGGAACCGCAGCACCCCGAAGACGAACACCGAAGGCGCCACAGCGCACAGCGCGGTCAGCAGGGAAAAGCTGGTCACGGCGAAGATCAAGGCCTTGCGCCGCCCGATGACATCGGTAACGGTCCCGATCGCCAACGCCCCGATGGTCATCCCGACCAACCCGACGGTCGAAACGACGGAAGCACTAGCAGGAGTCAACCCCCACTGCTGCGTCTCGAGCAGCACGGGCAGCACGGACCCGAGCACAACGAGGTCGAACCCGTCCAGCAGAACGGCGGTCCAGCACAACCCGAGCGCCCAACCCCCACGCCCGCCAAACCCAACCCCACCCATAAAACCTCCCTGCAAAGCTGCAAAAACCAACCCCAACAGCAGAAGCAAGGATGCTCACCCAACAACCCCCAAACCCCACCAAACCCCCTTCCACCCAGCGAAAACCCAACCAAGACCCCGAAAACCCGAGAAGGAGGAGGAAAAACGAGCAGCAAAACGCCGAACCCGAGCAAGCTCGAGGTGCGAACAGCCATAACTCAAGGGGCAAGAGACGCGGGCGGAGCACCGAGCCGCAAGCCCCCGGAGGGCTGGTGGGTGAGCAGGCCCGGAAGGCTCCCCACCGCAAGGAGCAGATACAAAAAAGACCCCCGCACCGTAGGGGGGCTTGGGGGGAGTCGCTTCCCCCAAAATAATGACGAGAAGTTCAGGCCAACGCCTTCCGTTGGCACACCTCGCCCAAACTTCGAGTGGAGACGAGGGGAATCGAACCCCTAACCCCCGCCTTGCAAAGGCGGTGCTCTGCCAATTGAGCTACGTCCCCTGGTCGTCGCCGCTCCGGGTCAGCTGACCGGTGGGGCTGGCGACGAGAACAGCCCGGCGCGGCGAACCGGACCGGGCTGGTTCAAGAACTTCGCCGGAGGATCAGGCCTCGGCGGTGGCCTCGCGCCACAGGTCGGCCTCGGCCTTGGCGGCACGGTTGCGCCGGACGACGAACAGGACGACTCCAGCAACTGCGGCGAGTGCGAGCAGCTTCTTCACTTCCGGTCGCCTCCTTGCACGCGGCGCTCGGGCCCGTGACGTCTCGGGTATTGAAAGGGTTACCAGTGGGCCTAGAAGGACTTGAACCTTCGACCTCTTCGTTATCAGCGAAGCGCTCTAACCGCCTGAGCTATAGGCCCTTGTTGTGATTCAAAGACTACAGGACGCCTTCCGGCGTCTGAACGGGGGGGTGGCTTCTGGGCCGGAGGACGTGGCGATTCCGGCCTGCTGGACCGGAATCGCCACGTCAGCGGCTCACTCCCGCTCGGACAGGGTGATCTCGACGCCGCCGGCGAAGTCGGCGGCCACGTTGTAGATGAACGCGGCCACCGTCGCCAGCGCGGTCACCAGCACGATGTTGATCGCGCCGATGATCGATGCGACCCCGAACACCCTGGCGGCGCTGATCAACGGCTCGGCGGCCGCGTCGTCGGGCTGGGTCAGCTCGCTGAAGGTGCCGTTGAGCTGCTCCCACACGCCCATGCCGTCGAGCACGCCGTAGAGCACCGCCACCGCGATCATCCAGACGAAGAACAGCGCCACGCTGAGCACCAGCGCGAGCTTCAGCACCGACCACGGGTCGACCCGCTTGACCTGCAGGCTGGCCCGGCGCGGTCCCCGGCTGGGGCGTCGCGCCGACGGGGTCGACGCGTTGCGCGCGCTGCTCCCGGACCCGGCGCCGGCCCCGGTGAACGACACCGTGGTCCGGGCCGACTGCGGCACCTTGGTGCGCACGGTCTCCTGGTCCGCGAACTGCTTCGGGATGGTCTGCGTGTCGTCGACGTCCGGCACCGGGGTGCCCGGGGTGGAATCGGTGCCTTCCGCCCCGGACGCCGACGCCGACGCGCGCTGCCACGGCGGCGGCGTTTCCGTGCCGTTCAGCTCCTCACCGCTGGCGGCCTCCGCGGCCGCCGAGCCGGATTCGGTGTCCGCCTCGGCGGTGCTGTCGACTGTCTGCGTGCTGACCGAAGCCTGGTCCGCGTCCTGCGGGCCCGAGGACTCCGGCTTCTCGGAAGATGTCACGAGCGATCCTTCGGTGATCGTCGGCGGTGTGCGGCGTGGTCTCCCACAGTGTTACTTCTGCTGCTCCGGCCCCGCAGCGTCCGGGTCGACGGCTTCGTCGGCGTTGCGCGCGATGGCCACCAACGCGGAACCCTCGTCGAGGTTCATCAGACGAACCCCCTTCGTCTGCCTGCCGGCCTTGCGCACCTCCTTGGCGGTGGTGCGGATGACCCCACCGCTCGAGGTGATCGCGTAGAGCTCGTCGTCGAGTTCGACGATGAGCGCCCCCACCAGCCTGCCACGCTTGTTGTCGTGCTGGAGAGTCAGCACACCCTTTCCGCCGCGGCCCTGCACCGGGTAGTCGTCGATCTGGGTGCGCTTGGCGTAGCCCCGATCGGTGGCGACCAGCACGTACCGGTCCTCGCGCACGACGCCCATGGCCAGCAGCTCGTCGCCGTCGTTGAACCGCATGCCCAGCACACCCGAGGTGGCGCGGCCCATCGGGCGCAGCGCGTCGTCGGTGGCGTGGAACCGGATCGACTGGCCTTCGGCGGATACCAGCAGCAGGTCGTCGTCGGAGGAGCACAGCACCGCGCCGACCAGCTCGTCGTCCTCCTTCAGGTTGACGCCGATGAGACCACCCGATCGGTTGGAATCGAAATCGGTCAGCCTGGACTTCTTGACGAGCCCCTTCTTGGTGGCCAGCACCAGGTACGGGGCCGCGGTGTAGTCCTTGATCTGCATGACCTGGGCGATCTGCTCGTCCGGCTGGAACGCCAGCAGGTTCGCCACGTGCTGGCCGCGGGCCGTGCGGTTGGCCTCCGGCAGCTCGTAGGCCTTCGCCCGGTAGACCCGGCCCTTGTTGGTGAAGAACAGGATCCAGTCGTGGGTCGAGCAGACGAAGAAGTGCGACACGATGTCGTCCTGCTTCAGCGCCGCCCCCTGCACGCCCTTGCCGCCGCGCTTCTGCGCCCGGTACAGGTCGGTGCGGGTCCGCTTCGCGTACCCGGTGCGGGTGATGGTGACGACCACGTCCTCTTCGGCGATGAGGTCTTCCATGGAGACCTCGCCCTCGAACGGGACGATCTTGGTGCGCCGGTCCTCGCCGTACTTGTCGACGATCTCCATCAGCTCGTCGCGGATGATCTGCCGCTGGCGCTCGGGCTTGGCGAGGATGTCCTTGAGGTCCTCGATCTCCCGCTCGATCTCGGCCAGCTGGTCGATGATCTTCTGGCGCTCCAGGGCGGCCAGGCGGCGCAGCTGCATCTCCAGGATCGCGTTGGCCTGGATCTCGTCGACGTCGAGCAGCTCGATCAGGCCGGTGCGCGCGTCGTCCACCGTGGGCGAGCGCCGGATCAGGGCGATGACCTCGTCCAGCATGTCCAGCGCCTTGACCAGACCGCGCAGGATGTGGGCGCGCTCCTCGGCCTTCTTCAGCCGGTACTTGGTGCGCCGGACGATGACCTCGACCTGGTGCTTGACGTAGTACCGGATCGTCTGGTCGAGCCGCAGCGTGCGCGGCACGCCGTCGACCAGGGCCAGCATGTTGACGCCGAAGGTCGTCTGCAGCTGGGTGTGCTTGTAGAGGTTGTTCAGCACCACCTTCGGGATCGCGTCGCGCTTGAGCGTGACGACGATCCGCATGCCGCGGCGGCTGTTGGACTCGTCGGCGATGTCCGAGATGCCGGTGATCTTGCCTTCCCGGTGCATCGAGGCGATGTTCTCGATGAGGTTGTCCGGGTTGACCTGGTAGGGCAGCTCGGTGACGACCAGCGTGGTGCGCCCCTTGCTGTCCTCCTCGATGGTGACGACGGCCCGCATCTTGATGGAGCCGCGGCCGGTGCGGTAGGCGTCCGCGATGGCGTTGGTGCCCAGGATCTGGGCGTGGGTCGGGAAGTCCGGCCCCTTGATCCGCGCCATCAGGGCCTCGAGCAGCTGCTCGTCGTCGGCCTCGGGGTTCTCCAGCGCCCAGACGACGCCGTCGGCGACCTCGCGCAGGTTGTGCGGCGGGATGTTGGTCGCCATTCCGACCGCGATCCCGCCACCGCCGTTGACCAGCAGGTTCGGGAACCGCGACGGCAGCACGTCGGGCTCCTGGGTGCGCCCGTCGTAGTTGTCGGAGAAGTCGACGGTGTCCTCTTCGATGTCGGCGAGCATGTGCATCGCCAACGGGGCCAGCCGCGACTCGGTGTACCGCATGGCCGCGGCCGGGTCGTTGCCGGGCGAACCGAAGTTGCCCTGCCCGTCGATCAGCGGGTGGCGCATCGACCACGGCTGGGCCAGGCGGACCAGGGTGTCGTAGATCGCCGAGTCGCCGTGCGGGTGGTAGTTGCCCATCACGTCGCCGACGACGCGGGAGCACTTCACGTACCCGCGGTCCGGGCGGAAGCCCGAGTCGTACATCGCGTACAGCACGCGCCGGTGCACCGGCTTGAGCCCGTCGCGCACGTCCGGGAGGGCGCGCGCGACGATGACGCTCATCGCGTAGTTGATGTAGGAGTTCTGCATCTCCTGCTGGAGTTCGACCGGTTCGATCCGGCCGTGTTCCGGCGGCAGGATTTCCGTCATGCTCGTCCCTTGCTATTCGGAGAGTTCGGTGGTTGGCCTGCGCGTCGGCGTCACACGTCGAGGAAGCCGGCGTCCTTGGCGTTGCGGGTGATGAACGAGCGCCGGGCTTCGACGTCCTCGCCCATCAGCACGCTGAACAGCTCGTCCGCGGTCGCCGCGTCGTCCAGCGAGACCTGCAGCAGCAGCCGGGTCTCCGGGTTCATCGTGGTGTCCCACAGCTCGTCGGCGTTCATCTCGCCGAGACCCTTGTAGCGCTGGATGCCGTCGTCCTTCGGCAGCTTGCGGCCGGCGGCGGCACCTGCCTCGAGCAGCGCGTCGCGCTCGCGGTCGCTGTAGGCGTACTCCGGCTCCGAGCGCGGCCACTTGATCTTGTACAGCGGCGGCTGCGCCAGGAAGACGTGGCCGTTCTCGATCAGCGGGCGCATGAAGCGGAACAGCAGGGTGAGCAGCAGGGTCCGGATGTGCTGGCCGTCGACGTCGGCGTCGGCCATCAGCACGATCTTGTGGTACCGCAGCTTGGACAGGTCGAACTCGTCGTGGATGCCGGTGCCCAGCGCGGTGATGATCGCCTGGACCTCGTTGTTCTTGAGGACCTTGTCGATCCGCGACTTCTCCACGTTGATGATCTTGCCGCGCAGCGGCAGGATCGCCTGGAAGCGCGACTCGCGGCCTTCCTTGGCCGAGCCACCCGCGGAGTCGCCCTCCACGATGTAGAGCTCGCACTCCTCCGGGCTGTTGGACTGGCAGTCCTTCAGCTTGCCCGGCAGGCCGCCGATGTCCATCGCGCTCTTGCGGCGCACCAGCTCCTTGGCCTTGCGCGCGGCCATCCGCGCCTGCGCCGAGGAGACCGCCTTGTTGACGATGACCTTGGCCTCGGCCGGGTTGCGCTCGAACCAGTCGGTCAGCCACTCGAACGCGGTGGTCTGCACGAACGACTTGACCTCGGTGTTGCCCAGCTTGGTCTTGGTCTGGCCCTCGAACTGCGGCTCGCGGACCTTCACCGACACGATCGCGGCCAAGCCCTCGCGGACGTCGTCACCGGTGAGGTTGCCGTCCTTCTCCTTGATGAGCTTCTTGTCCCGCGCGTAGGCGTTGACCACGCGGGTCAGCGCGGAGCGGAAGCCCTCCTCGTGGGTGCCGCCCTCGTGCGTGTTGATGGTGTTCGCGAAGGTGTAGACCGACTGGTTGTAGCCGGAGTTCCACTGCATCGCGATCTCGAGCTCGTGCCCGTTCCCGGACGCGGTGAAGGCCACCACCTTCTTGTGGATCGGCTCCTTGGTGGCGTTGATGTGCCGGACGAAGTCCTCCAGACCGCCCGGGTAGTGGAAGGTCCGCTCCTTGGCGCGGGCGGTGGTGCCGCTGGCGTCCTCGCCTGCCGCGTCCTCCTCCTCGACCCGCTCGTCGCGCAGGATGATGGTCAGGCCCTTGTTCAGGAAGGCCATCTCCTGCAGGCGGCGCGAGATCGTCTCGGCGTTGTACCGGGTGGTCTCGAAGATGTTCGGGTCGGCCCAGAAGGTGATGCTGGTGCCGGACTTGTCGGTCTTCTCCCCGCGCTCGATCTCCGAGACGGGCTTGGAGTCCTCGTAGCGCTGCCGCCACACGGTGCCGCCGGTGTGGATCTCCGCTTCCAGCGCGGTGGACAACGCGTTGACCACCGAGACGCCGACGCCGTGCAGACCACCGGAGACCGCGTACGCGTCGCTGTCGAACTTGCCGCCCGCGTGCAGCACGGTCAGCACGACTTCCAGGGTCGGCTTCTTCTCCACCGGGTGGATGTCGACCGGGATTCCTCGGCCGTCGTCGACCACGCGCACACCGCCGTCGGGGAGCAAGGTCACCTCGACGGTGGTCGCGTACCCGGCCATCGCCTCGTCGACCGAGTTGTCCACGACCTCCCACACCAGGTGGTGCAGACCGCGTTCACCGGTCGAACCGATGTACATGCCCGGACGCTTGCGGACGGCCTCAAGGCCCTCAAGAACGGTGATGGACGAAGCGTTGTATTCGCTCTTCTTCGGTGCCACGGGCCTCGATTTCTCCTTGAGCCGACTGTGCTGTCAGGGTGATCGGTCGATGCCGGTTCGAACGCGCCACGTCCCGCACCGCTGACCACTTCGGGGCGACTCTCGTCTGCTGGCGCCGCACCGGCCGGTCGGCCGGTTCCGCGCACCACACCGATGCGCTGTCTGGTGGACGCCTCGGCCACACCCGGTTTGATTCTACTGGTCTCCCCGGACAGAAGTGGGGCAAGGACACCCCTGACTTGCTCACAGAGCGAAGAACTCGAATCAATCCACCATCCGAGAGCCGCGAGCGGCGCCTGTGGGATCTCGGCGGCGATCGGCCGCCCGTCCGGCCGCTCCGGCGCTGGGGCCCGCTCCCCGCCCCCGGCGATCGCGCCGGAACCGGGCGTCGCCACCGCCCCAGCAGCGCGATCACCTGCACCTCCGGCGCTGACCGGATCAACCGTAGGTGTCTCGCGGGCCGCGGCCGGGGACGTGCCGCGGGCCGTGTCGCCAGCTGGGCGCCGCCGGTCCCTGCACCTTGATGCGGCGGACCACGTCGCGGCCGACTC
This sequence comes from Saccharopolyspora sp. NPDC002686, assembly GCF_040295745.1. Lineage (NCBI taxonomy): Bacteria > Bacillati > Actinomycetota > Actinomycetes > Pseudonocardiales > Pseudonocardiaceae > Saccharopolyspora > Saccharopolyspora sp. NPDC002686. Next base: position 33,724 of record NZ_JBEOVY010000012.1, on the reverse strand, counting down.
CGTCGCTGATCCGCTTCAGGATCTGCCGCTGCAGCAGCCGCAGCTGGGTGGCCCAGGCGGTGGACTGGGCTTGGACGGTGAGCTCGCCGTCCTTGAGCGCCACCGGTTTGGTGTGCTCGGCGACGTCGGCGCCGACCAGCGAGGACCACTTCGCGAACACTTGGCCCCCGGAGAGGTGCTCGGTCCAGCCGTGCTCGGAGGCGATGCGGGCCGCCAGCCGACCCAGCGGCTGCGGATCCCGATCGTCCGGACCGGGCCCCGACCAGCCACGACGTCGACGCGGGCGGATCTTGCCGCCCTTCTTCTTGAGCGCCTTGCGGCGGGCCGCGGACTGCTCGCGGGCAGCCTGCAACGCGGCACGCGCCAGATCGGGGCCACTCAACCCGGGACCATCCCCGGCTCCGGCGGCCTCGCCCGGTGGCGTCGAGTTATCCACACCATCCACAGAGTTATCCCCAGGTGTGGGTAGATCCGTGGACCGAGTGGTGTCCTCGGTCACGCTGGGTGCACCGGCAGATCGCGCGCGGTCACTGGACACGTCGCACCTCGCCTTCGCGGACGTCGTATCGCACGCCGGCGAGCTCCGGCGGCACGTCCTCGGCGACCGCCGCGGTCACCAGCACCTGCTCGGCCCCGGCGACCAGCTCGGCCAGCCGGGACCGCCGGCGCCGGTCCAGTTCGGCGAAGACGTCGTCCAGGATCAGCACCGGTTCGGCGCCATCCTCGGTGAGCAGGTGGTAGGAAGCCAGCCGCAACGCCAGTACGAAGGACCACGATTCGCCGTGGCTGGCGTAGCCCTTGGCGGGCAGCTCGCCGAGCAGCAGCTCCAGGTCGTCGCGGTGCGGACCGACCAGCGACACGCCGCGCTCGATCTCCTGCGGCCGGACCCGCGCCAGCTCCTCCAGCAGCGCGGCCTCCAGCACCTCGACGTCGGCTTCCTTGCCCATCGGCTCGCCGTAGCCCTCGGGCAGCGAGGCGCCGAGGCTGCTGCGGTAGCGCAGGGAAGCGACCCGGCTCGACGGCATGGTGGCCTCGTCGGTCGCAGCGACGTTGGCGTAAGCGCTGGTCACGTGGGGTGCGATGGCAGCGACGAGGTCCAACCGACCGGCCAGCAGCTCCGCGCCGTAGCGCGCCAGGTGCCCGTCCCAGACCTCCAGCGTCCGCAGATCCGCTTTGGCCCCGCCGCGCTTCGCAGCCCCCGCGGACTTCAGCAGCGCGCTGCGCTGCTTGAGCACCCGCTCGTAGTCGGAGCGCACGCCCGCGAACCGCGGCGCGCGGGAGACCAGCAGCTCGTCGAGGAACCGGCGGCGTTCGCCCGGGTCGCCGCGGACGATCGACAGGTCTTCCGGCGCGAACAGCACGGTGCGCAGGATCCCCAGCACGTCGCGGGGCTTGGCGGCAGCGCCGCGGTTGATCCGGGCGCGGTTGGCCTTGCCCGGCGTGATCTCCAGTTCGACCAGCAGCTCGCGACCGCCGTTGACCACCGCAGCGCGCACCACCGCGCGCCCCGCACCCTCGCGGACCAGCGGCGCATCGCTGGCGACGCGGTGCGAACCGAGGGTGGCGACGTAGCCGACGGCCTCGACCAGGTTCGTCTTGCCCTGCCCGTTGGACCCGACGAGCGCGGTGATCCCCGGCTCCAGGGCCAGGTCGGCGTGCGGCCAGGACCGGAAGTCGGTCACCTGCAAATGACGGACGTACACGACGATCCAACTTAGTGGTCGGCCGATCCAGCCCGAGACCGATTCACGTTCTCCGGTTGGTTCGGTGGGGTGGAGCGAACGGCCTGTCCGCCACGCTCTACGAGGTGAACGGTCCGTTCGCAACGCAGCACCGGGCCGCGGGATGTGAGGTGAACAGGCCGTTCGCTCCCTCAAGAGGGGTGAACGGTCCGTTCGCCCGAACTCCGGTGTTGGGTCGATTTGTCGACAAAGCGACCCAACACCGGGTGTGCTCAGCTCTCCGAGTCGGACTTCTGGACGGCGTGGCCGCCGAACTGGTTGCGCAGCGCCGAGACCGCCTTCATGGCGGGCGAGTCCTCCTGGCGGGAGGCGAAGCGGGCGAACAGCGACGCGGTGATCACCGGGGTCGGGACCGCGTTGTTGATCGACTCCTCGACCGTCCAGCGCCCCTCGCCGGAGTCGTTGACGTACCCGCGCAGCTCGGTCAGCTCCGGGTCCTCGTCCAGCGCCCGGACCAGCAGGTCCAGCAGCCAGGAGCGGACCACGGTGCCGCGGCTCCACGCCTTGATCGTCTCGGGCACGTTGGTGACCACGTCCGAGGCGGACAGCAGCTCGAAGCCCTCGGCGTAGGCCTGCATCAGGCCGTACTCGATGCCGTTGTGCACCATCTTCGCGTAGTGCCCGGCACCGACCGGGCCGGCGTGCGCGAAGCCCTCCTCGCGCGGACCCTCCGGACGCAGCGCGTCGAAGATCGGCATGGCGCGCTCGATGTCCTCGGCGTCGCCACCGGCCATCAGGCCGTAGCCGTTCTTGGCGCCCCAAACACCGCCGGACACACCGACGTCGGCGTACTTGATCCCGTTCTCGGCGAGCAGCGCGGCGTTGGCCTGGTCGTCGGTGAACTTCGAGTTGCCGCCCTCGATCACCAGGTCACCGGCGGACAGCAGCCCGGCCAGCTCCTCGACGGTCTGACGGGTCGGGTCGCCGTGCGGAACCATGATCCACACGATCCGCGGGCCGGTCAGCTTCTGCACCAGCTCCGCGACCGAGGCGACGTCGCTGACGTCGGGATTGCGGTCGTAACCGACGACGTCGTGACCAGCGGCGCGCAGCCGCTCACGCATGTTGAAACCCATTCGGCCGAGACCGACAAGTCCGAGTTGCACCGGATCTCCTCTGCGAGCTGTGTTTCCACTGGGTTGGTCGGCGCGCGAGGTGGGACCGCACCAGCTGAATCGATCTGACCGGAGCCTAACCGCCGACGGCGCAGGCCCCGGCCGGACCGGGCTTCGGATGTGATCCAGCCCCATCGGCGGGGCTGCGGGAGTGCTGAGATCAGCCCGGGAGGCGGACTGGCATCAGCAAGTAGAGGTAGCCCTCCGCCACGTTGCCATCCTCGTCGACCGGCTTGATGAGCGCCGGGCGGTTGGAGGTCGTGAACTGCAGCTGGGCGCGCTCGGTCTTCATCGCACCGAGGCCGTCGAGCAGGTAGGCCGGGTTGAACGCGATGGTCAGCGGCTCACCGGCGAGCTCCACCGCGAGCTCTTCCTCGGCGCTTCCCTCGTCGTCGCCACCAGCGGTCAGGCGCAGCACGCGGTCGGAGAACTCCAGGCGCACCTGGGTGCCGCGCTCCGCGACCAGCGACACGCGCTTGATGGCCTCGATCAGCGGGCCGACGTGGATGTTGGCCGTCACCGCGCTCTCGGCGGGCAGCAGCTGGCGGTACTTCGGGAACTCCGCGTCCAGCAGTCGCGTGGTGTTGCGGCGCTTGGTGCCGGACAGGCCGAGCAGTCCGTCACCGGAGGCCAGCGAGATCTCGACCTTGCTCGCGCCGGCGCCGAGGGTCTTCGCCGAGTCGGCCAGCGTCTTGGCCGGGACCAGCACCGCGGTGTCCTCGATGGTGGTGCCCGGCTCCCAGGTGATCTCGCGCATCGCCAGCCGGAACCGGTCGGTGGCGACCATGGTCAGCTTGTCGGCGTTGATCTCCATCCGGATGCCGGTGAGCATCGGCAGCGTCTCGTCCTTGCCCGCCGCGACCGCGACCTGGCCGACCGCCTCGCCGAACAGGTCGGTGGGCACCGAGCCGGCGTGCTCCGGCATCGCGGGCAGCTCGGGGTAGTCCTCGACCGGCATGGTCGGCAGGCTGAACTTGGAGCTGCCGCAGGTGATGGTGACGCGCGAGCCGTCGACGGTGAGCTCCACCGGACGCGCCGGCAGCGCCTTGGTGATGTCGGCCAGCAGCCGCCCGGAGACCAGCGTCTTGCCGCTGGCGTCGATCGAGGCGTCGATGGTGACCTGTGCGGAGACCTCGTAGTCGAAGCCGGAGATGGTCAGCGCCTCCCCGGAGCTCGCATCGAGCAGAACCCCGCCCAGCACCGGAACCGGTGGCCGCGACGGAAGGCTGCGCGCGACCCAAGCGACGGCGTCGGCGAGACCGTCACGTTCCACGCGGATCTTCATGGGTGTCCTTTCGGTTTCAGCCATGCGCAGGCTGCCGAGAACTGTGTCCGAGCTCCAGAGCTCATTACGGGTCGTGGTGCTCCGGCCCCGCCGCACGGGGTGGAGCGGTCCCCGCACGGACGCCCCGGGAGGCACCGGACCGCCTGACCCTCAGCCAGGGCAACGGCGCGAAGTTCGCCGGGACTGCCTCCGCGGGAGTTCCACCGTAGAGCGTGCGCCGCGATCTCCGCATCCGGGTCCGAGCAGTTCGTCGGCCCGCCCAGGCCCGTCGAGCGGAGTTGTCCACTTATCCACCGGCCCTTACTTCTCTTTTCTTTTTTCTTTTAGAAGAACAAATGAGAGCAGTAGTAGTAAGGGCTGTGAGTTGTGGGGACAAGTGCTGTTTGGGCTGGTCGGGTGGCGTGGCCGGATGTGGATGAGCACGGGATGTAACCGGGGACTACGACGACCGGGTGGTGGACAACTTCGACCCTCCCCCAGTTAGTCCACAGCTGTCCCCAGTTGTCCACACCTCCATCCACAGTTGGACCCCCCGGTTGTACCCACCCCCTGTGGTTTTCGGCGGTTCCACCGGTCAGGTTGTGGGCAAACCTGTGAGAGGTCTGTGGTCAACCCCCGCCCGGGCTGTGGGCAGACGGCGACAACCTGTGCACAGCTTGTGGATGGTTTGGGGAAAACTCCAGGTCGCGCCTGGGGATTCAGGAGATGTGGACAGCTCGGCCCTCCGTGGACTTTTCTGTTGACCAGGTGAGGCCAAGCCCACCCCGCCTCCCAGAAAAGTCAGCGCCCGCAACGCCTTCCGCGTGCGCGGAGCGCGCTCGACCAAGCGCGGAACGTGCTTATTTCCGCCCGGGATGCCCTCCGATCCCCGTGCCGGAGTGCCGTCGGGGCCTCCGGAGCCGTCGGTGAGCGGTCGAAGTTTTCTGTCGGAGGGGGTGTTTCGGGGTCAGGTGCCCCAGCAGAAAGGTTCGCGCGCTCGTCGGCGGGCTCCCGCCGCCGCCCAGATTGGCCCGCGGACCATCGCGGCGGCCGAGGAACGGCGCTCCGCTGCGCGTCCGATCGGCGCTCGGCCTACCCCGGGCACCCGCGCGTCGAGGCGGGATCTTTCTGCTGGAGGGGGTGTCTCACGCGAGGGTGGTCAGGCAGAAAAGATGCGCGATGCGGGCCGAGGGTCAGCACACCGGAGGGCTGGAGATCGCCCGGCAGCGGCCGACGCGGAAATCGGCCCTGAGAAGCCGTCTGGCGCCATCAACTCCGCCACCGCAGGGTCGATGCGGCACGGGGAGAGCGGCGAAGAGGTCGTGCGCGGATTTGCGGAGCCGGATGATCCGGGCGGGTCCGCAGCGCGAACCAGCCGACGAGCAGCCAAGTCCTACCGGGACTGCTGCTTGATCCGGGCGGTCAGCTCCTGAACGTGCTCGTAGACGCGGCGCCGCTCGGCCATCTCCTTGCGGATCTTCTTGTCCGCGTACATCACCGTGGTGTGGTCGCGGCCGCCGAAGTACTGGCCGATCTTGGGCAGCGAGGAGTCGGTCAGCTCGCGGCACAGGTACATCGCGATCTGCCGCGCCTGGGCCAGCGCCTTCGTCTTGCCCGGACCGCACAGGTCGTCCATCGTCACGCCGAAGTAGTCGGCGGTGACCGCCATGATCGTCGGCGCGGTGATCTCCGGGGTCTGCGAGTCCGGGATGAGGTCGCGCAGCACGATCTCGGCGAGCTGCAGGTCGACCGGCTGCCGGTTCAGCGACGCGAACGCCGTGACCCGGATCAGCGCGCCTTCCAGCTCGCGGATGTTGCGCTCGATGCGGGACGCGATGAACTCGAGCACGTCGGCCGGCGCGTTCATCCGGTCCTGCGCGGCCTTCTTCCGCAGGATCGCGATGCGGGTCTCCAGCTCGGGCGGCTGGATGTCGGTGATCAGACCCCACTCGAAGCGGGTGCGCAGCCGGTCCTCCAGCGTGCGCAGCCCCTTCGGCGGCCGGTCGGAGGACACCACGATCTGCTTGTTCGAGTTGTGCAGCGTGTTGAAGGTGTGGAAGAACTCCTCCTGGGTTCCTTCCTTGCCCTCCAAGAACTGGATGTCGTCGACCAGCAGCACGTCGACGTCGCGGTACCGCCGCTGGAACGCGACCTGGCGGTCGTCCCGCAGCGAGTTGATGAAGTCGTTGGTGAATTCCTCGGTCGAGACGTAGCGAACCCGCATCCCGGGGAACAGGCGCTGGGTGTAGTGCCCGACCGCGTGCAGCAGGTGCGTCTTGCCGAGACCGGACTCGCCCCAGATGAACAGCGGGTTGTACGCGCGGGCCGGCGCTTCGGCGGCAGCCACCGCGGCGGCGTGCGCGAACCGGTTCGACGAGCCGATGACGAACGTGTCGAAGGTGTACTTCGCGTTCAGCCTGGTCTGCGAGGTCGGCGGCGCGTGCTTCGGCGCGGTGAACGGCTGGCCCGGCTGGGGCTCGGCCGTCGGTTGCCCGCCGCGGCCGAAGGTCGGCCAGTTCTCGCCGCCGGTCTCCTCCGACTCGGGTTCCTCGGGTTCCGGCTCGGGCTCTTCGGCCTCGACCTCGGACTCCAGCGGCTGCGGGATCTCGCCGCCCGGCCACTTGAACTCGGCGGTCGGGAAGTCGATCTCGGGTGCCTGCGCGGGCTCGGGAGCGGCGTGCCGACCCGGCGCGTCCCCGCTGGGGACGACCGGGATCGAGCCGGTGTGCGCGGTGTTGCCGAAGCTCTCCGGCGGCCGGAAGCTCTCGGCCGCGGTGAAGTTCTCCGGGGCGCGTCCCAAACCGGGCGTGGAGAAGTAAGGAGCCGCGGTCGCGGGCTGCTCGCCGGTGGAGCTGCGGTTGCCGGTCCACTGCTCGGTCGGAGCGGGCGCGGCGACCGGTCGGGTCGGCGCCGGGACCGCGGTGTCCACCTTCACCGCCAGCGACACGTCCCGGCCGAGGCGGCGGGACAGGGCGTCGGTGATGGGATCGCGCAGCGCGCGCTCGATGGCTTCCTTGGCGAAGTCGCTCGGCGCGGCGAGCAGCGCAGTCCCGTCCAGCAGTCCGATCGGGCGGGTCACGCGCATCCACGCGCGCTGCTGGGGAGACAGGGTGCCGGAGGACAGCTCCTGCACCACCTCGCTCCAAACTCGTACGAGATCGGCCTGGTGGTCGGACACCGCCTTGCTCCCCTCCCCTCGTTCACGCAGCCCCAGGTCGTTGTCCCGAGGGCTGTTCCCAGAGTGCTCGGGCGCGGCGATATCACGCCGACGGCGGGGCCGAACTCCGGGGATCACCTGCACGGGTTAGATCTCCACAGAGTTGTCCACAACTTGTGTATGAAGGTACGGCAGTCCGCCGCGGTGTTCCCCCCTGGGGCCGTCGTACCCCTGCGACCGAGGTCGGAACGCCTCCGAGGCCGGTCTCCCACCTGCCGGCCGCGCATCGCAGAGGGGCAACCTAACAAGCTCGTGCAGCGGTTCACAAGCAAGTCCCGGAGGTTCCACCAAGATCGGGGTGTGGCAGCCTGTTCCCGGACCGGCCGCGCCCGCACCGCCGCCTGGAGTCGCCTCGGGGAGGCGATTCGGCGGCTTAGACCCACCCCGGTAGTGCGGCCCCGGAAGTCACTGCGTACCCTCGTACAGTCCCCGCTTTCCTGAGCGGGCATGTCACTGCGCCGGGAAATCGGCGTCGTGCGCCGCTCGGTACCGCCGATCTTCGCACGAATTGGCGACCGAGGCTCGGGAACGAACCCAGGGACACCTTGACCGAACCGTGGTTCACCGTGGCCATCGGTGCCTGTAGTAACCGGGAGATCCGACCGTGAGCAAGGGCAAGCGCACTTTCCAGCCGAACAACCGCCGTCGTGCACGGAAGCACGGCTTCCGGCTGCGCATGCGCACTCGCGCCGGCCGGGCCATCGTGGCCTCGCGCCGTCGCCAGGGCCGCGCGCGTCTTTCTGCCTGATCGCGTCCGGCCGTGCTTCCCGCGGCAGCCCGGCTGACCAGGAGCCAGGAGTTCCGCCTGGTGGTCCGTCGTGGACGCCGATCCGGGCGGTCCCGGCTCGTGGTCCACGCATTGCGTCCGGACCAGTCGCTGGAGTCCGCTCGGCACCGCGGCGAGGCCTTACCGGAAGCCGAGGCGAATACGGCACCCACCCGGAATTCGACAGGATCGACCCGGGTGGGTTTTGTCGTGAGCAAGGCCGTGGGCACGGCGGTGATCCGACACCGGGTCTCGCGCCGGCTGCGGCACCTGATGCGTGACCGCCTGGCGGCGCTGCCCGCTGGCACACTGGTGGTGGTCCGAGCCCTACCAGCGGCGGCCGATGCGTCCAGCCGCGAACTCGGCGCGGACTTGGACGCGGCGATGCGCAAGCTCCGCGTCCTCGCCCCCGATGGTCCGGCGACAGGTTCCAGGTGATGGCTCAGGACCAGCAGCACGACGAACGGCTCCGCGCGCCCGCACGGCGCCCGAGCCCGTTCGCCTGGGTGCTGCTCGGTCCGGTGCACGTCTACCGCAAGGTGATCTCACCGCTGCTGCCGCCGATGTGCCGCTTCTACCCGAGCTGCAGCGCCTACGCGGTCGAGGCGTTGACCACGCACGGCCTGCTCCGCGGTGGTTGGCTCACCCTGCGCAGGCTTGTGCGCTGCGGTCCCTGGCACCCTGGAGGGATCGACCCGGTGCCGCCACCTCGTGAGCGCACCGCGCGAACCCCTGCCCGAGCACCCGAGAAACCTGCCGAGGAGTAGCCCGCGTGCTGGACTTCATCTACTACCCGGTGTCGGCCATCCTGTGGTTCTGGCACAAGGTTTTCGGTTTCGTGCTCGACCCGGCCAGCGGTTACGCCTGGGCGCTGTCGGTCATCTTCCTCGTCTTCACGCTGCGCGCGCTGCTGTTCAAGCCGTTCGTGCACCAGGTGCGGTCGATGAAGAAGATGCAGGAGTTCGCGCCGCAGATCCGCGAGCTGCAGGCCAAGCACGGCGATGACCGGCAGAAGCTCGCGGCGGAGATGCAGAAGCTCCAGGCCGAGCAGGGTTTCAACCCGCTCAGCGGCTGCCTGCCGGTCCTGGTCCAGGTGCCGGTGTTCATCGGTCTGTTCCACGTGCTCAACGGCTTCAAGCCGGGGGCGCCGTCGAACTTCATCTTCGACGCCAAGGACGTGGAGTCCTTCGTGGCCGCGGACTTCTTCGGCGCGAAGCTGTCCAACACGATCAGCCAGGCCCCGGACGTTCTCGCGGCCTTCGGCACCGACCGCGTCGAGATGATGCTGGTGGGCGTGCCGCTGATGATCGCGGCCGCGATCGCCACCCACTTCACCGCGCGCCACAACGTGCAGCGGCAGACCGCTGACGCGGCGGCCCAGCCGCAGGCGGCCATGATGAACCGGATGACGCTGTGGATCTTCCCGATGTTCGCCATCATCGGTGGTCCGTTCCTGCCGCTGGCGATCCTGATCTACTGGCTGGCCAACAACTTCTGGACGCTGGCCCAGCAGCGCGTGGTGTACAGCCGGATCGACCGCGAGGAGGCAGCGCAGGCAGGCGCGCCCGCGGTCGTCGAGTCCACGGTCGTGGACGGCAGTCCCTCGGTGGACGCCGACAGCCGCAACGAGGACACGACGAAGGACCAACCCGGTGAGATCCCCGGGGTGATCGAAGACCGTTCTCGCGACACGGACAAGCCGGGCGAGACCCGGTGAGTCTGGCGCGAACCCTGGAGAGGAGACACCCAGTGTCCGAAACCGTGCAGGAGTCGAGCCCGGCAACGTCCGAAACCGCCGGCGACGAAGCTCCGTCCAACACCGAAGCCCTGCTGGTGCAGGAGGGCGACATCGCGGGTGACTACCTGGAGCGGCTGCTCGACCTGCTGGACTACGACGGGGACATCGACCTCGACGTGGAGGCCGGCCGCGCGATCGTGAGCATCGACGGCGGCGAAGACCTGGAGAAGCTCGTCGGCGGCCGCGGCCAGGTGCTGGAGGCGCTGCAGGAGCTGACCCGCCTCGCGGTGCAGCAGGAGACTGGCGTGCGCAGCCGCCTCATGCTGGACGTCGCGGGCTGGCGCGCCGGTCGCCGCCAGGAGCTGACCGACCTCGGTCGCTCCACCGCCGAGGAAGTCCTGTCGAGCGGCAAGGAAGCTCGCATGCGTCCGATGACGCCGTTCGAGCGGAAGATCATCCACGACGCGGTCGCGGCGATCGACGGCGTCCACAGCGAGAGCGAGGGCGAGGAGCCCAACCGCAAGGTGGTCGTCTTCAAGAGCTGACCGCTCCCCTCCCGCGACCCAATGCCCCCGTCCCGCCGGACGGGGGCATTGTTGTTTTTCGGGGCCGGATGGTGTTCGGTTGCCTTCTCCGGTCGTGTTTCACGTGAAACGGCTCCGGAGACAAAACGTCACCGTGACATAAATCGTCGGTGTGGATGGATGCGGAAATCTGGTTGGATTTGAAGCTCTCTCCCCTGCCTGCCGGAGCGGGGCTCGTAGCGGCATCACGCGGGCCGTCGCTGTCGGCGCCCCGGAGTCACCGATCGGCATCCCCGGACGCGCCGGAAGGGGTTGTTGGTGATTGCGGAGTGCTATCCGGCAGGCTTGGTCGGAGATTCCTTGGTTCCACGTGAAACATCGGGGTGAATGCTTTGACCGAGCCTGCGGCGGCGCGGGTCGTGTTCGGTGATCGGCTGGACTTGGCCGAGCGGTTCCACGAGATGCTCCAGGAGCACGGGATCCGCCGCGGACTCATCGGTCCGCGCGAATTGGACCGGCTTTGGGAAAGACATCTGTTGAACTCTGCGGTTGTTGCGGAGTTGCTCCCCCCGGATTGCCGGGTGTTGGACGTAGGCTCTGGGGCAGGGTTGCCGGGCATCCCGCTGGCGATCGCCCGCCCGGATCTCAACCTGACCCTGTTGGAGCCGATGGCTCGACGGGTGGCGTGGTTGCAGGAAGTCATCACCGAGTTGGAGCTCAACGTCGAGGTGGTGCGCGGACGTGCCGAGGAGGGTCCGGTGCGCGAACGACTGGCCGATCAGGACGTCGTGACCGCGCGTGCCGTCGCTCCGATGGAACGGCTCGCGAAGTGGTGCCTCCCCCTGCTGCGGCAGGGCGGCCGGCTGCTCGCCATGAAGGGCGAGAGCGCGGCCGAGGAGCTGGAGCGGGATGCCGCGGCGATCGCCGCGGTCGGTGGCGGTCGCGGCGAAGTGGTGTCGTGCGGTGTCGGTGCGCTCGAGGTGCCGACGACCGTCGTCGTGGTGGAGCGGGTCGCGGCGACCCGAAAAGCGTCCGGTCGGCGTCGTGACGATGCACGTCGAACGAGAAAGGATCGTGGACGGTGAATCCGGAGTCAAACGGAGCGGGTCGTGTTTCACGTGAAACGAAGGGCCGTGCAGTGGGCGGCATGCGGTTCCCCGCCGCGACAACGGGTGGCGATCCCGCGATGAGCTTCGGGAAGGACGACATCGGCTGGACCCCGATCATGGAGGAAGCCCAGCGGGCGACCCGGGTGCTGCACCCGGAGACGCTGGACCTCCCCCGGCCCAGCCACCGGCGTGTCATCACCGTCGCCAACCAGAAGGGCGGCGTCGGCAAGACGACCAGCACGGTGAACCTCGCGGCCGGTCTCGCGCTGCACGGTCTCAAGGTGCTCGTGGTCGACCTCGACCCGCAGGGCAACGCCAGCACCGCGCTCGGCGTCGACCACCGCTCCGGCAGCCCGTCGGTCTACGAGGTGCTGCTGGGCGAGATCAGCCTGTCCGACGCGGCTGCGCAGAGCAACCAGTCGCCGAACCTCTGGTGCGTGCCGGCGACCATCGACCTGGCCGGTTCGGAGATCGAGCTGGTGACGATGGTGGCGCGGGAAGGCCGGCTGAAGGAGGCGCTGAACTCCGAGGCGGTCAACGAGCTCGGGTTCGACTACATCTTCATCGACTGCCCGCCGTCGCTGGGCCTGCTCACGGTGAACGCGATGGTGGCCGCGCACGAGGTGCTGATCCCGATCCAGTGCGAGTACTACGCGCTGGAGGGCCTCGGGCAGCTGCTCAACAACATCGAGCTGGTGCAGGCGCACCTGAACCCCGCGCTGTGGGTCTCGACGATCCTGCTGACCATGTACGACGGCCGCACCAAGCTGGCCGACCAGGTCGCGGCCGAGGTGCGCGACCACTTCGGGGAGCTGGCCCTGCGCACGGTGATCCCGCGCAGCGTGAAGATCTCCGAGGCGCCGGGCTTCGGCCAGACGGTGCTGACCTACGACCCGGGCTCGCGCGGCTCGATGAGCTACCTGGACGCGGCCCGGGAAATCGCGGAACGGGGCGTCGAGAGGACGACGGAATGAGCGAGCGTCGAGGTGGTCTGGGACGCGGCATCGCCGCGCTGATCCCCAGCGGTCCCCCAGCGGGACCGGCGGGGACGGACGGCGCCGCGCTGCGCGGCACCAGGGTGCGCGGTGGTTCGGCATTCACGCCGCCGGAGCCGCCCGCTCCCGAGGTTTCACGTGAAACCAGCGGTGGTGAGGTCGCCGGCGCGGTCTACCGCGAGATCGCCATCTCCTCGATCACGCCGAACCCGAAGCAGCCGCGGCAGGTGTTCGACGAGGAGGCGCTGCACGAGCTGCAGCACTCCATCCGCGAGTTCGGCCTGATGCAGCCGATCGTCGTGCGGGAGCTGGAGACCGACCAGTTCGAGCTCATCATGGGCGAGCGCCGGTGGCGCGCTTCGCAGCTGGCCGGGCTGGAGTTCATCCCGGCGATCGTCCGCAAGACGCAGGACGACGCGATGCTGCGGGACGCCCTGCTGGAGAACATCCACCGGGTGCAGCTCAACCCGCTCGAAGAGGCGGCGGCCTACCAGCAGCTGCTGGACGAGTTCGGCGTGACGCACGACGAGCTGGCGGACCGGATCGGCCGCAGCCGTCCGGTCATCACCAACACCATCCGGCTGCTGAAGCTGCCGCTCGAGGTGCAGCGGCGGGTGGCCGTCGGCGTGCTCTCGGCCGGGCACGCCCGCGCCTTGCTGAGCCTGGACGACGTCGGGCAGCAGGAGGAGCTGGCGAAGCGGATCGTCGCGGAAGGGCTCTCGGTCCGGGCGACCGAGGAGCAGGTGACGCTCCTCAAGCGGGAGGCTCCGAAGAAGAAGACCGAGGCGAAGAAGCCGATCCAGTCCCCCGGCTTCGACCGGCTCGCCAACCGGTTGGCCGACCACTTCGACACGCGGGTCAAGGTCGAGCGCGGACGCCGGAAGGGGCGGATCGTCGTGGAGTTCGGCTCCGTGGACGACCTCGAGCGGGTCGCGGAGTTGATCTTGGGTGAACAGGCCCGCGGACTCAAAGAGGAATGACACCGGGGTCTTTTGTCACGGTGACGATCACATTCCGTGACTGAAGAGCGCGACAAGAAGGGCCGGTCTCCTGCGGGAGACCGGCCCTTTGTTTCACGTGAAACAGCGACTCATCGAGCTCGCGCGATCGCCCGCTCGACGAGTCCGGCGAAGACCTCCCCCAACGACCGGCCGGCGGCCTCGACCGCCATCGGCAGCAGCGAGGTCTCGGTCAGGCCGGGCGACACGTTGACTTCCAGGAAGTGCGGCGTGCCGTCGCGGTCGATGATCGCGTCGGTCCGGGAGACGTCGCGGAGGCCGAGCAGCCGGTGCGCGGCGATCGCGAGCTCGCCCGCGGCCGCCGCCGCTTCCGGCGAGATCTCGGCGGGCGCGTGGTAGCTCGTGAGACCGGCGGTGTAGCGAGCGGTGTAGTCGTAGACGCCGTCGGCCGGCTCGATCTGAACCGCGGGCAGCGCCTCCGGTCCGTCCGGCCCGTCGATGACGGTGATCGCCACCTCGGTCCCCTCGACGAACCGCTCGACGAGCACGGTGTCGCCGTAGGACAGCGCGCCCACCATCGCCGACGGCAGCTCGGCGGCGTCGCGCACCACCTGCGCGCCCAGCGCCGAACCGCCCTGGTCCGGCTTGAGCATCAGCGGCAGGCCCAGCTTGGCCACGAGAGCGTCCAGGACGGCCTGAGCGCCCAGCTCGCGGAAGGTGGAGTGCGGCAGCGACACCCAGTCCGGAGTGGCCAGACCAGCGCGGGCGAGCTCCGCCTTGGCGGTCGGCTTGTCCCACGCCCGGCGGCACGCGTGCGGGCCGGTGCCCACGTACGGGACGTCGAGCATCTCCAGCACGGCCTGCACCGCACCGTTCTCGCCTTCACCGCCGTGCAGCGCGACCACGACGGCGTCCGGCCGCTCCTGCTCGATGCGGGACAGCAGTCGGGCGTCGGCGTCCCACTCCGCCACGGTCAGGCCGACCGAGCGCAGCGCCGCCGACAGCCGGCGCCCGGAGCGCAACGAAACCTCGCGCTCGTGCGAAAGCCCACCTGCGAGCACGGCGACCCAGCGATCAGACACTCAACACACCCCTGGAAAGTAGTAGTCCACTGTGCACGGCGGAAATCCCGTGCACAGTGGACTGTACGGAAAACGGGAAGTACTAGGCGGTATCGGGCGACGGCGCTTGCGGACCCGGCACGCTGCGCTGCGGCACCGAACCGAAGGTGCGGACCAGCTCCATCTCCTCGGTCAGCGTGTTGGCCAAGCGGCGCACGCCCTCCCGGATGCGCTCCGGCGTCGGGTAGCAGAACGACAGCCGCATCTGGCGGCTGCCGAACCCACCGCGGTAGAAGCCGGTGCCGGAGACGTAAGCGACCCGCTGGGTCACCGCCCGCGGCAGCATCGCCTTGGTGTCCACGCCCTCCGGCACGGTCAGCCAGACGAAGAAGCCGCCGTCCGGACGCGTCCACGTGCACCCCGGCGGCATGTACTGCTCCAGGGCGCTGAGCATCGCATCGCGGCGCTCCCGGTACTGCTCCTGGAAGATCTTGATCTGGCCCTGCCAGTCGTGCGTGCTCAGGTAGCGCGACACGATCATCTGGTTCAGCGTGGGCGGGCACAGCGTCGCGGACTCGGCGGTCAGCACCAGCTTCTCGCGGATCGCGTGCGGCGCGAGGACCCAGCCGACGCGCAGACCGGAGGCGAAGGTCTTGGAGAACGAGCCGAGGTAGACCACGTTGTCGGCGTCCATGCTGCGCAGCGCGGGCAGCGCCTTCCCGTCGAAGCCGAGCAGGCCGTACGGGTTGTCCTCCACCACGAGGATGCCGTGCTCGGCGCAGATCTCCAGGACCTCCGAGCGCCGCGGCACGGCCAGCGTGATGCCGCCCGGGTTGTGGAAGTTCGGGATCGTGTAGAGGAACTTGATCCGCTTGCCCTGCGCGGTCACGTCCGCGATCGCCTGGCGCAGCGCGGCCGGGTCGAGGCCGTCGTCGTCCATCGCCACGTGGACCACCTCGGCCTGGTAGGCCGCGAAGGAGCCCAGCGCGCCGACGTAGGACGGGCCCTCGGCGAGGATGACGTCACCCGGGTCGCAGAAGATCCGGGTGACCATGTCCAGGGCCATCTGGGAGCCCGCGGTGACCATCACGTCGTCCGGGTGCGCGGAGATGCCCTCCAGCGCCATCACGTCGCAGATCTGCTCGCGCAGCTCCGGCACGCCGTGGGCGGAGCCGTACTGCAGCGCCACCTGCCCGTCCTCGGCCACCAGCCGCGCCACCTCGGCGGCCAGCGAGTCCAGCGGGAGCGCCGCCAGGTTCGGCATGCCGCCGGCCAGCGAGACCACCTCGGGGCGGCTGGCGACGGCGAAGAGAGCTCGGATCTCGGAAGCGGTCATCCCTGCGGTCCGCTCGGCGTAGTGCGCCCGGTACGCGTCGAGGTTGCGTGCGGGCTTGTCCGGCGGGGTCGGCTGACTTCCGTGATCCGTCATATCGCGCTCCGATTTCGGTTGTGCGCACTGTTCGTCCTGGTCGGGCCAGAAACGATTCCGGCGATTCTATAGGTCCTATCGCTCCGACCCACCCCGGATGTAACCCAGACCTCTCACAAACTGACTCGTCGGTAACTCATCTCACCCCATCGAGTCGCTGTCCGTGCTCGGCGGAGCTTCCGGTGTCGGGGCGCGGGCGCTTATCCTGGCCACATTCCCGCCTGCGGTGCGGGTTCGTGCGGGTCTTTCCAGGAGGTCAGGTGTCGCGACGCGTCGTCGGCGTCACGCTGGACAACCTCGACCACCTGCCCAAGCGGTGTCGTCGGTGCGTCTTCTGGGAACTCGCGCCGCACATCCGGGAGCAGGCGGAGGAGTTCGGCGAGACCGAACTGGAGAAGGAGGCCTGGGTCTCCAGCGTGCTGCTGGAGTGGGGCTCCTGCGGACGGATCATCTACGTCGACGGCGTTCCGGCCGGTTATGCGATGTACGCCCCGCCGGCCGCGGTGCCGCGCGCTGCGGCGTTCCCCACCGCGCCGGTCAGCGCGGACGCCGTGCTGATGACCGCGCTGCGCGTGCTGCCGGAGTTCGAGCACAGCGGCCTCGGCCGGGTCCTGGTGCAGAACGTCGCGAAAGATCTGACCCGACGCGGGGTCAAGGCCGTCGAGGCCTTCGGCGACCTCCAGGGAGCCGCTGAGAGCTGCGTGATCCCCGCCGGGTTCCTGCAGCAGGTCGGGTTCAAGACGGTCCGCCAGCACCCCAAGTGGCCCCGGATGCGGCTGGAGCTGCGCACGGCGATCTCCTGGAAGGAAGACGTCGAAGCAGCCCTCGAGCGCCTCCTCAGCTCGGTCACCATCAAGACGGCGGAACCGGTGATCGGCGGAGCCTGACCCGTCGGCAGATCACCAAGTCGACAAATCCCCACCCGAAACTTCCGTCATGCGGAAATCGGCTCTCATCGGGTGCAAATTCAATGGAAATCAGATGTCCAATTTCCATTGAATTTGCGTCGAACCAGGGGGTCAGGCGCCTTCGGCTCGGGCGAGCTCGTGGCGGAGGAGGTCGTCGAAGGTGAAGGTGCCCGTCGGCTGGTCGTCCTTGCCGAGCAGGTAGAGGCGCTTCACCGCGACCAGCAGGCCCTCCGCGATCACGTCGCGGAACGCCGGGTCGAGCAGGCGGGAGCGGTCGCGGGCGTTGGTCAGGTAGCCCAGCTCCATCCGCACCGCAGGCATCCGGGTCAGCCGCAGCACCTCCCAGGTCTTGGCCTGGGTGTGGCAGTCCTGCAGGCCCGTGCGGGCGACGATCTCGCGCTGCAGGAAGCCCGCCAGGGCCTCCCCCACGGTCGACGTCGTGCCGTTGCCGGTGCCGAAGTGGAAGCTCGCCACGCCCTCGGCCAGCGGCGAGGGGTTGGCGTCGATGTGCAGGGACAGGAACATGTCCGCCCCGGCCTCGTTGGCGAACAGGGCGCGATCGGCGTCCGGCGGGCAGGCGTTGGGCCCGCGGGTGATCAGCGCTTCCATCCCGGTGGCCACCATCCGGCCCTCCAGCCGGCGGGCCAGGTCCCAGGTCAGGTCGGCCTCGCACACGTCGCCGATGCAGGCGCCGCGGTCGGCACCGCCGTGGCCCGGGTCGATCACGATGCGCTTGCCGCGCAGCCGCGGCCCGGCGCGCCGGACCTTCTCCTGCTCGCGCAGGTACACCGGCCGCCCGCCGCGGACCTTCGGCGCCAGCTGGCGCAGCGCGCGCAGCGTGCCCGGGCCGCAGATGCCGTCCGGGTTCAGGCCGTACTCGCGCTGGAAGCTGCGCAGCGCCTGCTCGGTCTCGCGGCCGAAGATGCCGTCCGGGCGGCCCGCGTCGAAGCCCAGCTCCAGCAGCCGCTCCTGCAGCGCGAACACGTCGTCGCCGCTGATCGGCTTGGACACCAGGAAGGCCAGCGACCGGTCGCCGAGCCGCCAGCGGGCCTCGGTGAGCGCGCGGTAGGTCGCCGGGCCCACGATGCCGTCGGTGATCAGGCCGCGTTGTTGCTGGAAGACCCGGACCGCCTGTTCCACCGCGTCGTCGAACAGCGCCGGATCCGTCCGGCCGTTGGCCGCCAGCAGACCCAGCGCTGCAAGGGTGTTCCTGATCTCGGCAACGGCCGGACCGACGTCACCGCGGTGGAGCAGCTGCATGCACTCCTCGCTCGATTCAGGCGCCGGTCGGACCGGCGCGGAGGATGGTCGGGTGCAACCCGATTTCGGCCTTCGCGTGGCGGGCCGTTCCAGACGAACCCGTCGAGTAATTGTGCCTTGTGTGCCCGGACTCGGCGCTGCGGCCCAGTGCCACCGGGCGGACGTGCGACAACGGTCCGTGGGTGCGCGATCTCTCCTGGTGCGCAAAAACACGATCCCGCCGTCCTGAACGTCATATCGACAGGACGGCGGGACCGCGTTATTCGGTTGCGTCAGATGGAGTCCGAATTCACAGGACGTCGGACAGGTCGGACAGCAGCGCGGCCTTCGGCTTGGCGCCGACGATCTGCTTGACCGGCTGGCCGTTCTGGAACAGGATCAGCGTCGGAACGGACATCACCTGGAAGTCGCGCGCCACGCTCGGGTTCTTGTCGATGTCGAGCTTGGCGACGGTCAGCTTGTCGCTGTTCTCGGAGGCGATCTCCTCGAGGACCGGGGCGACCATCTTGCACGGGCCGCACCAGGTGGCCCAGAAGTCCACCAGGACGGGCTTGTCGCTGTCCAGGACGGTGCTCTTGAAGCTGTCGGCGTCCACGGTCACGGTGTTGTCGGCCATGTCATCTCCCTCGGGGGTCGGTCTGCTGGGTCAGTGGGCCGAGCCGTAGCCGCCGCCGACGAGCTCGGTGGCGACCTCAGCGGTCGGCGTGTCGTGTTCGGCGAGCCAGCGCTCGGCGTCGATCGCCGCGGCGCAGCCCGACCCGGCGGCGGTGATGGCCTGCCGGTAGGTGTGGTCCACCAGGTCGCCCGCGGCGAACACGCCGGGCACGCCGGTGTGCGTGGTGGGCTGCTGGACCTGCACGTAGCCCTCGTCGTCGACGGTGACCTGGTCGCGCACCAGCTGGCTGCGCGGGTCGTGGCCGATGGCGACGAACATGCCGGTCACGTCCAGGTCGGAGGTCTCACCGGTGACGGTGTCGCGCAGCTTGAGGCCGCTGACGCTGCCGTCGCCGACGACCTCGGTGACCGCCTTGTTGGTCAGCCACTTGATCTTGTCGTTGGCGCGGGCGCGCTCCAGCATGATCCGCGAGGCGCGGAACTCGTCGCGGCGGTGGATGATCGTCACCGACCGCGCGAAGCGGGTCAGGAACGTGGCCTCCTCCATCGCGGAGTCGCCACCGCCGATCACGGCGATGTCCTGGTCGCGGAAGAAGAACCCGTCGCAGGTCGCGCAGGCGGAGACGCCGTGGCCCAGGAGCTTCTCCTCACCCGGGACGTTCAGGTAGCGAGCAGCGGCGCCCATGGCCAGGATGACGGCCTTCGCGCGGTACTCCACGCCGTTGGCCAGCACCGTCTTGATCTCGCCCTCGAGGTCGAGGCGCTCGACGTCCTCGGCGCGCAGCTCGGCGCCGAAGCGCTCGGCCTGGGAACGCATCTGCTCCATCAGGTCGGGACCCATGATCCCTTCCTTGAAGCCCGGGAAGTTCTCCACATCGGTGGTGGTCATCAGCGCACCACCGAACTGGGTTCCCTCGAAGACCAGTGGTTCGAGCTCCGCCCTCGCCGCGTACACCGCTGCGGTGTACCCGGCCGGGCCGGAGCCCACGATGATCACGTTGCGGACGTCGCCAGTCACCGCGCCCCTTCCGTCGTAGCGTTCCCGCCGCGCTCGGCGCGCGACCGTATCCGGCTCAACGCGATCCTATTCGGCTCTGTTCCCGATCACGGGACGCCGTGCCCCAGGGCACACGAGCACGGCGAAGAGGACCACGGTTCCAGCGGGAATCGTGGTCCTCGCGCACATGCCGATCTACGCGGTCAGCCGCCGAAGGTGCTGTCGGAGATCTTGGCCGGGTTGTCCGGACCGCAGTCCGGGGCGACCGCTAAAAGCCGGAACTTGCCCGTTTCGCCGCCTGGTAGGACCAGCAGCTGGGCGGGCTTGCCGTCGAGCGTGATCTCCCGCGCGCCGAGCGGTTTCCCGCTGCTCACGCCGTTCGCCTGCAAGCAGCCGAGCAGTTGCTGCGGGTCGTTCAGCGCGCCTTGGTACTGGCGGCTGGAGAACACCTCGGCGAACTGCTGGCCGTTGAGGTGGACCTGGTCGCCCTGCAGCGCCAGCGGCGGCTTCTCGCCGGGCGCGGAGGACGTCGGTGGTTGTGCTTGCGGCGTCCCGACCTCGGTGCTGCTCGGCATCGCCGCGAACACCACGGCAGCGGCTGCCGCAGCGACGCCGACGAGTCCGGCGCCGAGCGTGAAGCGCCGCCTGCGGCGCTGCTTGGCCGCCGCGAAGTCGATCACCTGAGCGCCCTGCTCGGCAGCCGGTGCAGCAGCGTGCTGCTGCTGTTCGGCCCACGCCCGGACCTCGTTCTCGAGCGCGGCATCGATGCGGGCCGACACGTCGTCCGGGATCGTCAGCGGCGGCAGCTCGGCGAGGTCCTCGCTGGTGGCGTCCAACGCCGCCAGGATCTCCCTGGCCTCCGGGTCGTCCTGGACCTGGCTGCGGAGCTCATCGGCGGTCTGCTCGTCCAGCACCCCGGCGTGGAGATCGGCTAGCAAGTCCAGGGACCACGGTGGACCCTGCGGCGCCCCCGTGCGCCGGTCTTCGCCACTCATCGTCCCTCCCGTCGACGCATGGCCATCGCGTCATCTGGGACGTTCGCATCTGCACTTGGGTTCCGCAGGTGTCCCAGAAGTTTGGCGAGCTTGCCCCGCCCCCTAGCGCACCGGCTCTTCACGGTGCCTTCGGCAATGCCCAGGATCGACGCGGTCTCGGACACCGAGTAGCCCTCGACGTCCACCAGCACGATCGCCGACCGCTGGTCCTCGGGGAGCTCGGCGAGGGCGTCCTGGACGGCCATCTTGGTGTCCTGCTCGGCGATGGCGTCGCGGGGCACCGCCGGTTCGGCGGGACCGGTCTCGGGCAGCGGCACGGTCGGGCGGGCCTGCCTGCGCCTGATGCGGTCCAGGCAGGCGTTCACCACGATCCGGTGCAACCAGGTGGTCACCTGGGATTCGGCTCGGAACGACGAGGCGTTTCGGAAGGCCGAGATCATCGCGTCCTGAAGGGCGTCGGCGGCGTCTTCGTGGTCGCGCATGGTGCGCAGCGCAACAGCCCACAGCCGATCCCGATGCCGGCGGAAGAGCTCGGAGAACGCGTGCGGATCTCCGCTGGTATGCGCCGCGATGAGTTCGGCGTCCGATCTCACGGGGACAGACACGGTTCAGCACTTTACTGATCGTGAGTTCGAACGTGGGCCGCAACCCGTGTTCCGGCTCACGGATCAGCCCGCGCTGCCGTTGGCCTTCACCTCGTTGATCTGGGCGACGAACTGACCGCCGTTGGATGGCAGCTGGGTGATCAGCACCAGGATCTCCGACGACGGGGAGTCCGGCTGGAGCTTGATCGTGGTCTCCCCCGCCTTCAGGTTCCCGGAACCGATCACCTTGGTGTCGTTCAGGTTCTGCGTGCCGTTGACCTGCCGGACCTCGACCTTGGCGCCCGCGCTCGGCGAGTCGATGACCAGGTCCTGCAGCACCGACGGGTGCGCCAGCGTGAGCACCGCGCCGGTGCCGTCGCTGATGCCGCCCGGGCCGAGCTGCTGCCGGTAGTTCGACGTCGCCCAGTAGGTGCCCGGGTCGCCGTCGAACAGGTACGGGATGCGGCTCGGGGTGTCCGGGGTGCCGTTGGTGTTGTACGGGACCGCGTTGGTGATCTGCACCGGGGTCGCCGGCGGCGGTGGCGGCGGCTGCTCGCTGCCCGGGTGGTTGCCGGACTCGCCGATGACCTCGCCGGTGCCGCTGTTGCGGTTGGACTCGGTGAAGATGCCGATCAGCGAGGTCGCGATCCAGGCGACCACCAGCAGGGTGGCCACCGCGAGCACGCCGACGCTGATCATCAGCTTCCTGCGCTTCTCCGCGTCCGGCTTGGGGTCCTCGCGCCGCCAGACCTCGTTGTTCTCGCTGCTGCTCGAACCGTTCTGCCCGGCGGTGCTGGGAGTTTCGAAGGTGGCGTGCTGCTCCAGGACGCGCAGCACCGCGGCACCGGTGCGGACACCGCCGGTGGTGCCGGTGGAATCCGGATTGCCCAGAGCGCGCACCGCCACAGTGGACAGCTCGAGCGGCACGGTCGGGCGCAGCGTGCGCGGCGCGACCATCGTGCCGTCCGGTCCGGTCGGGGCGACCGGCAGTCCTTCCGGCGCGCCGTCGAGCGCCCACCGGCCGGTGAGCAGCAGGTACAGCGCGGCACCGAGGCCGCGCACGTCGTCGCTGGAGGTGGCCTGGGCCATCGGGCCGGGGAAGGCCATCCGGATCTCGCCGTCCGGCGTCACCCGGATCCGCTGCGGGTGGTCGGCACCGAGCACCAGACCGGCGTGGTGCGCCGCTTCGACGGCGGCGGCCAGCGGCTGCAGCAGGCGGGCCGCGGTGCCGGGCGGCAGCGGGCCTTCGGCGACCAGGTCGAGCAGGTCGGTGCCGTGCGTCCACTCGGCGATCACGATGCCGAGGACGCCGTCCGGGTCGTTCGAGTTCTGCGTGACGACGTCGAGGACGCGGGCCACGCCCATGTGGTTGAACGTGCTGGCGTGCATCGCGCGTTCCAGGGTGCGCCGCGCGTTGGACGCCGCTTCGGCGTCCGAGCGGTCGCCGACCAGGATGGTCAGCGCGACGTCGCGACCCAGCACGCCGTCCTTGGCGCGCCACAGCTGCGCGTTGCAGCGGTTGTCGGTACCGACCTGGGAAAGGAGTCGGTACCGGCCGTGGTCCAGCACGCGACCCGGGGTCAGCTCCTGCTCGGCCGAACCCTCGTCGCCGGAATCGTCGCGGTCCGCAGCGATCTGCTCGGTGGGTTTGCTGGTCACCTTCCCTCTCCCGCTCCTCCCGGTCCGCAAGGGGGTGCGTACCACCCCTCTTCCCCGCACAGGAGGAGACTTCGACTCCGAGGGTACGTGACGCGAAAGTCAGCGACGACGCAGCAAACCGGTGAGCCGCCCGATGGCGGGCTGGAGTTCGGCCACTCGCAGCACCGACATCAGGCCGAAGATCGCCGCGAAACCGACCACTGTGCCCACCAGGAGCTGCAGCCATCCGGTGCCGGCGCCGGCTTCCCCGGGGATCAGCGCGTCCACGCCGACCACGCTGCCCCAGCAGAGCAGTCCACCCGCGACGGAGGCGGTCAGCGTCTTCGCCAGCGTCTTGAGGAATCGGCGGCTGCCCAGCGGGCCGAGCCGGTTCCGCAGCCAGATCTCGCCGACCAGCCAACCGACGATGAAGGTGAACGAGTTCACGAAGGTAAGCCCGAACACCACCTGGTCGGGGGCCAGGAACACCGGCAGTGCGAAGGCCATCAGCACCTTGGCGGCGGTCATCACGACCATGATCAGCGTCGGCGTTCGCGCGTCGCTCAGCGCGTTGAACGTGCGCATCTGCATCATCGTCAGCGCGTAGGGCAGGACGCCGAACGCGGAGACGGCCAGCGCGAGACCGAGCGTGTTGGCCTGACCGGACATGTCGGACTTCACCGCGAACAGCGCCAGCGACAGCGGCACGCCGAGCGCGGTCATCACCGCGCTGACCGGCAGAAGGGTCACAGTGGACAGTCGGTTGCCCAGCGAGAGGTCGTCGATGACCCGCTGGTGGTCGCCGTCCGCGGCGGCGGCGCTCATCCGCGGCAGGATCGCGGTCATGATCGAGAAACCGATCACGCCGTAGGGCAGCTGCAACAACATCCACACGTAGCTGTACGTCGACCAGGCGCCCTGGGCGTTCGCGGTGGCCACCCGGCTGAGTGCGACCAGACCGATCTGGCTGATCGCGACGTAGCCGAGCATCCACAGCGCGAGGCCGCCGAACTCGGAGAGCCGTCGGTCCCAGCCCCAGCGCCAGCGCATCCGGAACCCGGTGCGGCGCAGCGCGGGCAGCTGCACCAGCGCCTGGCAGACCACGCCGAGGGTGACGCCGACGCCCAGCACGAGCACCTGCGGGTCGGTCATCGAGACCGGGTTCAGCGAGATCTCGCCCGGCATCAGCGCGAGCGCGCCGATGGTGGCGATGACCACCAGGTTGTTCACCACCGGCGCCCAGGCCGGCGGGCTGAAGATCTGCTTGGCCTGCAGGATCGCGCCGACCAGGGCGCTGATCCCGTAGAAGAAGATCTGCGGCAGCAGCAGGTAGGCGAACGCGGTGACCAGGTCCCGGTTCGAAGCGTCGGAGTCGGAGACCAGCGCCACGGTCAGCAGCGGCGCGGCGATCATCGCCAGCAGCGTGCCGGCGGCCAGCACCACGGCCGCCAGCGTCATCAGCTGCTGCACGAACCGCTCGCCACCGTCGGAGTCGCCCTTGCGGGCGCGCACCAGGACCGGCACCACGACGCTGGTCAGCACGCCGCCGATGAGCAGCTCGAAGAGCATGTTCGGCAGCGTGTTGGCCACGTTGAACGAGTCGTTCTCGATGCCGAAGCCGATCACGCCGGCCAGCATCAGCTTCCACAGGAAGCCGGTGATCCGGCTGGTCAGGGTCGCGACGGCCATCGAACCGCTGGCCTTGAGCAGCGACGGCTTGCCCTTGCCCGGCGAGACCGGGCGGATCACCTGGGTCTGCTCGGTGGCCTGCTCCGCGGCCTGGTCCATGCCGGGTTCCGGCGGGATCGCCGCGATCGGCTGGGTCTCGGCGACGTGCCAGCCGCGGCGAGTGTTCTGCGGGGGCGCCATCGGCGGTGCGGGGCGCGGCTGGGCGGTGTCCGGTCGCCGGATCGGCACGGTGGGGTGCGCCCCGGGCTGCGGTGCGCGATCGCCCGGCCGCCCGGCATCCCTGTTTCGGTTCACTGCCTCAAATCCTTCGCCCGCGCGGAGTGGCCCCGCCCGTCCTGTCGACTTCTCGGCACGCCACCCCGAAAGTGTGACGGGATGGCGCACCGACCAGGATCTCAGCTCGGGTTTCGATCACCGTCGGTGGTGGCGATCTGCGCGGTCTCGGGCGTGTCCGGGGGTGCTTCCTCCGATCGGGACTCCGCGCCGGACCGCTCCGCCGCCTGGCGCTGCTGCCTGGCCCGGAACCGCTTGAAGATCCGCCGCCCGGACATGAGCACCAGCAGCGCGGCGGCGGCCCCGGTGATGATCAGGATCAGCGGTCCGTAGTTGCCCGAGCTGTACGGCAGCCGCTTCGTGCTGCCGAACTGGGTGCCGTCCTTGGTGGTCACCGTGACGTCGAGGGTGAACGTGCCGGCGCGCTGCGCCGTGGTCTGCAGCCAGAACACCCGCCGCCCGTTCGCCGGGATGGTGGCCACGTCGCCGAAGTCGTGCTGCACCTGGACGCCCGGCACCGGCGGGATGCGGAACACCACGCCGACAGTGACCGGCAGGTCGTTGACCACGGTCAGCGGGGTCGGGCTGTCCGGGGAGGCGCCGACCAGCCTGGTCTGGGACTCCTCGATGCGGACCTTGCCGAAGATCTCCCCGACGGTGCGCCCGGCCAGGTTCACCCAGTGCTCCGCGCCGTTCGCGTCGCCGCGCCACGCGCTGGACGCGCCGCGCAGCAGCCCGTTGGCCAGCGGCGTGGTGATCCGCCCCGGCTCGACGTCGATGGACGGATCGCGCTGGGAGGACCGGAACAGGTCGCCGACCTTGAAGTTCTGCGCGGCCAGCTGCTGCAGCACCGGCTGCGCCACCTCGGACGAACCGGACTCGACCGGGTAGTTGAGGTCGGCCTCGGGCAGCGTCGCCGGGTTCGGCTCGGGCAGCGCCTTGGGGTGGATCAGCCCGGCGTCGGCGAGGCCCTGCATGCCGTCGAGCAGGCTGCGGAGGTCGTCGCCGCGGACGTCCCAGCGACGCGGCGGCACCATCACCGAGGTCGCGTCGCCGACGGAGCCCTGCGTCGCCCGGAAGGCGAGCGCGCCGAGCGCGTTCTGCGTCGATTCCCACGGCGCGTTCGGCGGCGAGAGGGCGGTGGTCTTCTTCCCGGTGTCGTGCAGCGGGTCGAGCGCGCTGGTCAGCAGCGGGTCGACCGGGACAGCGGTCATGTCGCGGCCGCGGATGCGCACCGGGTCCAGCGAGCCGGCCGGGGTGTTCAGCGCCTGCGGTTCCAGCAGCGCGGTGCGGGGCAGGTTGCCGCTCGGCGGATCGGCCAGCGCGCCCTCGACGGGCCAGAGCACGCTGCGCGGTTCGACGCCCAGCGTGTTCTTGTCCTTGAGCAGATTGGCGCCGTCCATCGCCAGGTTGACCAGGTCCGGCAGGCCCGCGCGCCCCAGCGCCACCACGTCGGCGTCGGCGTAGGGCAGCGCGATCACGCAACGACCGGAGGTGGCCTCCTTCAGCTTGGTCAGCCACAGGTTCGCGGCGCCGGTGCCGATGCCGTCGGCGAGCGAGCCGTCCGGCTGGCGCACCTGGTAGGGCACCTGCATGGCGCGGACGGTGATCAGCAGGTCCGGGTCGATGGCGAAGCACAGCGAGCTGCCCAGCGGCGAACCCGACGGCGCGCTGTCGGTCACGGCCTGCACCAGGTCGTACAGCCGGCCGCCGGGGGCCAGCGAGGTGGACAGCGCGTCGTCGACCAGCACCGGGCGCATGCCGGGCAGCGCCTCCCGCTCGAGCCGCGGGTAGTCGACGACCGGCACCAGCATGCTGACGTCGGTGGGGTGCGGGGGCGGCGGCGCCGGCTTGCCCGGGGTGCTGAGCACCGGCAGCAGGAAGCGCGACTCGGCGATCCGCGCCCGGCCGCCCGATGCGGACACGCCGTTGACGTTGACCAGCAGCGGGTAGGTGCCGGGCTCGGTGAGCTGCAGCGAGTTCGGGCCGGTCAGCGGGATGCGCATCTCGACGTCGGCCTGCTGCCCCGGCGCCAGGCCGTCCGCGATCGGGCTGAAGGCCGGTTCGGTGACCGTCGGCGTGGCGCTGCGCATGGCGCGCTGCACGGCGGGCTCGGAGGTGGCGGCGTTGCCGCGCTGGACGCGGGCCTCGATGTCGTTGATCTGGCTGTCGCCGGTGTTGGTCAACCGGCCGGTGATGACGACCTCGCCGGGGCCGCCGTCCGAAACCACGGAGGGCGTGATCTTGGTCACGTCCAGTTGGACGGGGTTGTCGCCCTGAGCCGCGCCCTGCGGGGCCCAGACCGCCGGAAGCCCCGCTATCACCAGCACCGCGACCACCGCGGCCAGCAGATACCTCAACCCGGCTCCGTCCCGCTACCTCGCACCGGACGGGCCCTGAACCGATCGCTCGTCCCGTCCGCACCGTCGCCGCGCAAGCTCAGCGCGCGGCGCACCAGCCGACGCTCGTCGGCGTAGGCCAGCACCTCGTCCAGCTCACCAAGCGGCACCCACGCCACCTCGGTGACCTCCACGTCCTCGTCGGAAAGCTCACCGCCCACCGCATCCAGCAGGAAGTGGTGCACGGTCTTGTGTATGCGCCGGTTGCCCGCGACGAACCAGTAGTCGATGGTGCCGATCGGGGTCACGACGCGACCGATGATCCCGGTCTCCTCGGCGACCTCGCGCACCGCGGTCTGCTCCGGGGTCTCACCGGCCTCGATGTGCCCCTTCGGCAGCGACCACAGGAGTCGTCCCTTGCGGTCCAGCCTCCCGATGATCGCAGCGAGCCCCTCGGTGCCGTTCACCACCAGCCCACCGGCGGACGTCTCGTCGACGGTCCGCAGCCTGCGCCGTCGGCGCCGGTTCCGACGCCCCGGCTGAGCACCGCCGGAGCGGCCGGGCGACGGGGGCATGCAGCCGATGGTAGTGCGATCAGACTTCGGCAGTGGAGTAGGTCGCTCTGCCGATCCGCCCCCCAGCACCTGCTGCTCGTAGTCCGGCCCGGGGAGCGTTTTTGCCTGGCTGGGGGCCGTGAGTCTTTTGAGCTGCCATGGCGACTCAAAGGACTCACGGGTATTTACCAGGCAAAACGGGCTGCTGGGGCTGTGGTGTCGGTGGCTGGGGCGTTGGGTGCGGAGGGGTGATTGAGTGGGGGGTGCGGCCGATATCCTGGTAAATCGTGTCCTCTCCTTCGCACCACGACTCCACCTCGTCCGCCGAGCTGCAGGCGCGGGAACGCCAAGCGCAGCGCAATGCAGTGGTCGAGCTGGTGCGGGTCGCGCCCGTCGCGGAGGAGCTGGCCGAGCGCTTCGCCGCCGCCGGACACCGGCTGTTCCTGGTCGGCGGCAGCGTGCGGGACGCGCTGCTCGGGCGGCTGGGCACCGATCTGGACTTCACCACCGAGGCGCGGCCGGAGCAGGTCCGCGAACTGCTGAGCGGCTGGGCCGAGACGATCTGGGACACCGGGATCGAGTTCGGCACGCTCGGCGCCTTCCGGCACGGCACGACGGTGGAGATCACCACCTTCCGCGCCGACACCTACGACCGGGTGGGCCGCAACCCCGACGTCGCCTTCGGCGACACCATCGAGGGCGACCTGGTGCGCCGCGACTTCACCGTCAACGCGATGGCCATCGAGCTGCCCGGCCGGTCGTTCGTCGACCTGCACGACGGGATGGCCGACCTGGCCGCGCGGCGGCTGGACACCCCGGCCGCCCCGGAGGACTCCTTCGCCGACGACCCGCTGCGCATGCTGCGCGCCGCCCGGTTCGTCTCCCAGCTCGGGTTCACCGCCAGCGACCGGGTGGTCCAGGCGATGACCGACATGGCCACCGAGATCACCCGGATCACCCCGGAGCGGATCCAGGTCGAGCTGTCCAAGCTGCTGTGCGGCGAGCACCCGCGGCGCGGCGTCGAGCTGCTGGTGGACACCGGGCTGGCCGACCACGTGCTGCCCGAGGTGCCCGCGATGAAGCTGGAGATCGACGAGCACCACCAGCACAAGGACGTCTACCGGCACTCGCTGACCGTGCTGGACCAGGCGATCGACCTGGAGCGCGCGGAGGACCCGGACGGCGAGCCGGACCTGGTGCTGCGGTTGGCCGCGCTGCTGCACGACATCGGCAAGCCGGGCACCCGGCGCTTCGAGTCCGGCGGCGGCGTGAGCTTCCACCACCACGAGGTGGTCGGCGCGAAGATGACCCGCAAGCGGCTGCGCGCGCTGCGCTACCCCAAGGACGTGATCAACCAGGTCGCCGATCTGGTGTTCCTGCACCTGCGGTTCCACGGCTACAGCGACGGCCACTGGACCGACTCGGCGGTGCGCCGCTACGTCAACGACGCGGGCCCGCTGCTGTCCCGGCTGCACAAGCTGGTGCGCGCGGACTGCACGACCCGCAACAAGCGCAAGGCGGCGTCGCTGCAGCGCTCCTACGACGACCTGGAGGAGCGCATCGCCCGGATCGCGGCGGAGGAGGACCTGGCGAAGGTCCGGCCCGATCTGGACGGCAACGAGATCATGCGGCTGCTCGGCGTCGACCCCGGACCGGTGGTCGGCAAGGCTTGGAAGCACCTCAAGGAGCTGCGCCTCGACCGCGGACCGATGTCCCACGAGGAGGCCGTCGAGGAGCTCAAGATCTGGGCTCGTGAGCAGGGCATCGACGTTCCCTGAATCCTGGAATCGCAGGTCAGAGGGTTAGTAGTAATAGTGTGTGCTACTTCACGATGATATCCGCGATTTTTGAACAATCACCGTTATTGATCCCGCTGACCTCTGTCCGCGCCCGGGCAACCAGTGAGATCATGCGTTGGTGGGATCAGACGCGGACGTGGAACCGGGGACGCTGCTCGTCGCCGCTCCGCAGCTGGCGGACCGGAACTTCCGGCGAACCGTCGTGTACGTCATTCACCACCGCGCCGAGGGCACCCTGGGCGTCGTGCTGAACCGGCCGAGCGAGGTCACGGTGCACGAGGTGCTGCCGAAGTGGGGGCAGCACGCGACCGAGCCGCAGTCGCTGTTCGTCGGCGGACCCGTCGAGCAGCGCACCGCGATCTGCTTGGCGACCCTGCGCGCGGGCGAGGACACCGGGGCGATCACGGGCATGGTCGGCGTGCGCGGCCCGGTCGGTCTGGTCGACCTCGACGGCGATCCCGACGCCCTGGTGCCGAAGACGCGGGGCCTCCGGTTCTTCGCGGGCTACGCGGGCTGGGAGCCGGGGCAGCTGGCGGGCGAGATCGAGCGCGGCGACTGGATCGTGGTCCCGGCGCTTCCGGACGACGTCATTGCCGACCCCGGCGCTGAGCTGTGGGGCCGGGTGCTGCGCCGCCAGGGACCGCCGCTGGCCTTCCTCGCCACACATCCCGGAGACGTCCGCCTCAACTGACAACCCGCTGGTCAGCGCGTTGCGCGGGTGCCTTGTCCACCTGCTGTCCCCAAGTTATCCACAGTTGTCCACAGGGTTGTGCACAGCTTCCTGTGGACAACTCAGAGCCAGCGGTTGTGGCGGAGGGCCGCGTACAGGCCGGTGCAGGCCCCGATGATCACCAGGATCGCCAGCGGGTAGCCGAACGACCAGTGCAGTTCGGGCATGTTCTCGAAGTTCATCCCGTAGATCCCGCCCACGATGGTGGGCACCAGCGCGATGGCGGCCCAGGCCGAGATCTTGCGCATGTCCTCGTTCTGCCAGAGCCCGGCCCGGGAGAACTGGGCGTCCAGCACCGAGGTGAGCAGCTCGTCGCAGGAGCTCAGATCGCGGCCGACCCGCAGCAGGTGGTTGGCCACGTCGCGGAAGTGGTGCCGGAGCGGACCGGCCTCGCCGTTGTTCGGCTGGACCAGCCGGTGCGCCACCGGCAGCAGCGGCTCGACGGCGTCGCGGGCCTCCAGCACCTCCCGCTTCAGCGAGTACAGGTCCGGGGTCACGTCGTCCCGGCCGGGCGCGAAGACGCGCTGCTCCAGCTCGGTGAGATCGCCGCGGAGCTGGTCGGCGGCGGAGAGGTAGGCGTTGACGACCGTGTCGGTGACCAGGTAGGCCGCTGCGCGCGGGCCGCTGTCGAGCAGTTCCGGGAGGTCAGCGGCCCGGCGCCGCGCCTCGGCGGTCGGGTCCTCGGTGCCGTGCACGACGGTGATCAGCGCGTTCGGGGTCAGGAACAGGACCACGTCGCCGGTGCTGATCTGCGAGGTGGACTCGGTGTAGCTGAGGACCTTGAGGACCAGGTAGACGCAGTTCGGGTACTGCTCGATCCTGGCGCGCTGGTGGGGGTGCGCCGCGTTGTCCACGGCCAGCTGCGGGAGTTCCAGCACGCGGGCCGCGTCGTGCAGCAGGTCCAGCCGGGCCGGCGACAGCGCCAGCCACACGAAGCTGTCCTCCGGCACGCCCCGCAGGGAGTCGAGCACGTCGTCCTCGGCGATCTCCGAAGACCCGCCGGCGTGGAAGCGAGTACACCTCAGCATGCCGCCACGTTGCCACGTGCGGCCTCGGTCGGAGGGGGTATCGCGGGTCGTGTCCCGATCAGTCGCGCGGGAGCGAGCTGCAGCAGCCGCCGGCGCAGCCACCGCAACCACCGGCGGGCGCCGGGGCGGGCACCGCCTCGGCCGCGCGGTTGCCGACCACGCCGCCCGCGGTCATCAGCGCGAACGCCCCGACCAGACCGAACACCGAGATCATCACCACGGAGAACGTCGAGGCCAGCACCGGCAGCGACGCACCGGCCAGCACGGCCGCCGCGCCACCGGCCAGCATCGCGGGCGCGGCCGCGCGGTTGGCGACGTCGAAGGCCTCGTCGCTGCTCATGGCGGCGGGGGTGCGGACACCGACGTAGCGGTTGCGGGGCAGCTGCCCGCGCAGCCCCCGGAAGCCGAGCAGCAGCAGAGCCGCCCCGCCGAGGACCAAGATCGCGCAGAGGATCACCTGAACAGCGAGCACTGCACCAGCGTAGGAGAACACCCGACTTGACCTGCATCACGGTGCACTTACGCCCGCTCGCAGTACACCCGTCCGGGGCTCCGGTGAATCCGCAGTTTCAATTGAAACTGCGCACGCCAGGCACGGGGAATCGCAGTTTCAATTGAAACTGTGGTCCTGGTGGGAGCGAGGGGTCACCTGATCGACACCTGGTGGACACCCTGATCGGGTGTGCTTCGGGCATGGTGAGGACAACTGCGCTGAGCGGGGTGCTGGCCTCCGCGCTGCTGGTCGCGGCGGCGGCTCCGGCGGGAGCCGGGACCGACCGGGTCGAGCTGGTCGGCGAGACGACGTTGCCGCACGCGATGCAGTTCGAGGGGACCACGGTCGGCGGGTTGTCCGGGCTGGACTACGACCCCAGGACCGGGGAGTGGGTGCTGATCAGCGACGACCGCTCCGACAAGCAGCCGGCGCGGATCTACACCGGCCGCTTCGACGGGAGCGAGTTCCGGCTGACCGGCACGAAGCCGCTGCTGCGCCCGGACGGCACGACCTACCCGAAGGGCACCGTCGACCCGGAGGACGTGCGCTGGGACCCGTGGACCGGCGAGATCTGGTGGACCAGCGAGGGCGAGCGCGCCCAGCAGCTGATCGACCCGACGATCCGCCGCGCGAGCGCCGACGGCGCCTTCACCGGCGATCTGCCGATCCCGGACAACCTGCGGATGCGGCCGGAGACCGGGCCGAAGCAGAACGAGGTGCTGGAGGGCCTCACGCTGGCCGACGGCGGCACCCGGGTGGTCACCGCGATGGAAGGCCCGCTGGTCCAGGACGGCGAGTCGCCGACCACCGAGCACGGCGCCCTGTCCCGGATCAGCGTGCAGAGCCGCGGCGGTCACGTCCTCGGCCAGTACGCCTACCCGCTGGACCCGGTGTTCGCCGAGTCGCCGACCGGCGGTTTCAGCAACAACGGGGTCAGCGCGGTCCTGGCCGACCGAGGTGGCCAGTACCTGGTGATGGAGCGCTCCTTCGTCACCGGCGTCGGCAACTCGATCCGCATCTACCGCGTCGACCTGCGCGGCGCCACGGACGTCCGCGACGTCGACTCGCTGACCGGCGCGAACGTCCGCCCGCTCCGCAAGGAGCTGCTGGTCGACCTGTCCGACCTGGACCTGAGCACGATCGACAACGTCGAGGGCATGACCTGGGGCCCGCGCCTGCCGGACGGCCGCCGCACCCTGACCCTCGTCAGCGACGACAACTTCTCCCCCGCCCAGACCACCCAATTGATCACCCTCGCGATCCGCTGAACTAGTGGCGCAGCGGGAAGTCGCCGGCGCCGATGAGCTGACCGAGCTGGTGTTTAAGCCGCTCGGTGGCGTCGGCGACTTCATCCCGCAGAGCCAGCTGCTCGTCGAGACTGGACATGACCTCGACAATCGCCTCCTGTTGCTCCCGCGGCGGCAGCAAGATCGGCATCTCACGCATGGTCTTCGCGCTAAGACTCGGAATCGTGGTTCTTGCACAGTGCGCGTTCATCCAGTCCTGCGCTTGCTCAGTCGCGAGGTAGTGGAGCAAGTAGTGATTGCTTAGCTCTGGTTCGCTCGGCCGCAGTCGCAGGAACCCGGGACCGAACAGCGCTCCCTCGTGCTCGGTGGTCACGAGCGCGGCTCGGCCGATGGTTCCGGTGCGAGAGCACAGGACATCGTTGGTTTCGAGCAGGTAGCGAGCTAGCTTTTCGTGTGCGATCAGGTCCACGTGCTCGACCTTTTCCTGGACGAGCCGGTTCCGGCGCAGGTTGCGAGGGCTCAGCACAGGTATCCCGCGCTCGTCCGCAGGGATCTCGCGGAGCATGCCGCTCGGTCCGGCGAGCACGTCGCAGACCTCGCCGAGCGGAACGGTCCGCGAGGTCGGATGTTCGTTCGCCGATCCTGGGCCCGCCAGC
>NZ_JBEOVY010000011.1:0-47258 GCF_040295745.1 Saccharopolyspora sp. NPDC002686 | reverse complement strand
GGCACCCGGCGCAGTGTGTTGGGCAGGCGTCAGGAGTGGACGCCGCTGAGTTCGTTCGGGGCGGCGGGCAGGTTTCCGGTGGTGACGGTGTCGCCCGAGGTCAGATCGATCGCGTGGATCTCCTTCTTGGCCGGATCGGTGACGTACGCGGTGCCGCCGCGGACGAACAGCGCTGGCCGGGGCTGCTGCCACTCCAGCGGTTCCTGCCAGGGGGCCAGGACCGGGATGGTCCGGGTCACCTGGGCGGTTGCCGGGTCGATCTGGTGGATCTTGCCGTCCGTGCCCAGGACCAGGGCCTCGCCTCGCTCCCCGCGGGCCAGCGAGCGGAAGGTGTAGCTGGTGCCGATGTCGACCAGCTTCATCGTGCCGTTGGTGGTGTCGATGAGCGAGATCTGCTCGGGGCGCTCCAGTTCGGCGTGCTCGTCCTGCTTGTAGTCGCCCAGCACGATCGGCGAGGTGTCCGAGCCCGCCTGGTTGCCGATCCGGCCGTACTCGGTGGGGCTGGTGACCTTGGTGATGGTGCCGCCGCGGTAGATCAGCGCGCCGTTCTCGCAGCCGACCACGACGGTCTCGCCCTGTGCGGTGGCCTCGCCGTGCACACCGGGGCAGTCCTCGTTGCGTGCGATCTCCTTGCGCTCGGCGTCGAGAACCGCGATGCCGGACCGCTCCTCCTCGTTGCCGATGGTGACCACGAGCTCGCCGTTCGCCAGCTCGATCGCGACGCCGTGATGAGGTTCCGGCGCCCGGTACACCTCGGTTGGCGGCAGGTCGTCGCCGAGTTCCTCGGGGTTGAAGGTGGTGGCTTCACCGGTGCCGTCGGCGAAGAGCACGGTCTTGCCGGCGTGCCGCACGACGTGGCCGGGCTTGGCGCCGGGGAACTCGACGTCGGTCAGAACTGCGCTGGCCGCGTCGAGCACGCGGAAACCCGTTGCCGTGGAAACCAGGACGTGGCGTTCGTCCCCGGCCGGGTTGAGGCGGTTGAAACCCTCCAGCGGCAGGTCTTTGACGACCTGGAGCGTCTTGCCGTCGAGGACGTACGCGCCACCGTCGTAGGTGACGACGATGGGATCGGTCGTCGCAGCGGCCTGGTCCTGCTGGGACCCTGGCTGCGTGGTGCCGCAGGCGCCCAGCACGACCGACAGCGATGCGACCACGCACCCGGTCGCGATCTTGTTGGGTAAACTGGTTCTCATCATCACCATTCCACTGTGGATGGACAGATCATGCCGGCACGCGCCGACTCGGGATCAACCTCGACCGAGTCCTCGGACGATGGCCTCGGTGTTGGACCGCATCATTTCCAGGTAGTCGCCGGCTCCCCGTCCTGGTCTGCTCAGCGATTCGGAGAACAGCGGCACGACCTCGACCTGGAGTCCGGCCTGGTCGGCGAGGACCTGCGCGAGGCGGTCCGGTTGGGAGGAGTCGGCGAAGATCGCCGGCACTCCCGCGGCCCGGATGGTGTCCGCGAGGGCCTTCAGGTCCGACGCGCTGGGTGAGGCGAGCGTCGTTCCGCTGGGGATCACCGCACCGACGACCTCGAAGTCGTACCGCTGGGCCAGATATCCGAACACGTGGTGGTTGGTCACCAGCTTGCGGCGTTCGGCCGGGATGCGGGCGAACTGCTCGCTCATCTCCGCGCCGAGCTGGTCGATCCCGGCGCGGTACTGCGCGGCGTTGGCGCGCACGACCTGCGGGTTCACGCCGTCGACGTGCGCGATGACCTGCTCTGCGATCACGTCGACCGCTCGGCTCATCCGCCCGGGGTCGGTCCAGAAGTGCGGGTCGAGCTGGCCGTCGGTGCCCGCCGCGGTGTAGCGGACGGGGTCCACTTCGGCGCCCACCGCGACGGCCGGGACCCCAGCGGCTTCGGCGGCCTGGACGTTGCGTGCGACGCCCTCCTCGAGTCCCAATCCGTTGTGGACGACGAGTCCGGCTTGTTCCAGCTTCGCCGCCTGTTGCGCTGAGATCCCGAAGGAGTGCGGGTCCGCGTCGGGTTTCATCAGCACCGTCACCTCGGCTTCGCCGCCGACGATGTGCCGGGTGATGTCGCCGAGGATGTTGGTCGTGACGACTACACCCGACTTCTCGTCGCCGGTGGCGGTGCAACCGGCGAGGGCGAGCAGGACCGCGATTCCGACGGCGACGAGCAGGTGGAACGCGTTCCGACCGCCGAGGCGAGCTGCCGCGCTCATCGCCCGGTCTCCACCATCTGCACGACCCGGCCACCGAGGTCGAACGTGCGAGCGCGGCGGAGGTCGTCGTTGTAGTCGATCTCGTGGACAACACCCGCAGACGCGTCGTTGACGTAGGCGCGGGTGGTGTCGACCTCGATCGTCGGCGCGTCGCCCTCCCCCACCGGGCCCCTCAGCAGCGGGACTGTTGCCGTCTCGTGGCCGGTTTCGGCGTCGAATGCGTGCAACGCCCCGTCCGGAGTGACGGCGAGCAGCGGGCCGCCGGCACCGACCGCGTTGACCGCCAGCGTCGGACCGGTCGCGGCGAACGTCCACGCGCGGTGCGCGACGTCGAGCGACCAGACGCCGCTTTCCCCTGCCTTCGCCGCGAGCGTGTCGCTGCCCGGCCGGTGGTGGAACTCCTCCGCCCGCTCCTCCTCGGGCACCGGCCGCGGGTACGGGATCTTCTCGCCGCTGAACGTTCCGTCCTTCGACGTGACGAGGAGTGCACCGTCGGCGCACCCGAACACGACGCCCCGACGCGTGGCCGCGGCGCCAGCGGGGTTCGGGCACGGCTGGTCGATGGCCGCCGCCGGCTGCCCGTCGCGGTCGCGAACCTGAACTCCGCCTACTTGACCGGGCTGCTCGACCGGGACGAGGAGGTGACCGTCGTGGGGCACCACGGCCGCCCCGCGCGCGACGTCCGAGATGCGGCCCGTTTCGCCGATCGTCCCCTCATCGAGCTTGGCGCGATCCAGCAGGCTAGCGCTGCCATTGCCGAACGACACGGCTACGACCGCGGGATCGCTGTGCGCGCTCACCAATCCTGATCCCGGGATCGTCCCGACCTCGCGAACGGCGGCGCGGTAGTAGTGCACGTGATCGCCGTGGTCGACTTTCCAGGAGCCCGTGTCGACGATGCGCACCGCTCCCCCTGATTCCAGGTAGGCGAACCGCCCGTCACCAGCAGCTCCCTCGACTCCGGGCGCCTGCCCCACCTCCGTCACGTCGCCGGTGATCAGGTCCAGCACGCGCACGGCCCCGGAGTCCGCACCGGTCACCGTCAAGCGCGACTGCGCCTCTGCGGTCTCTTCCGCCCCCTCGACGTAGCCGTGCGGCAGCTCTTCGGCGGGCTCGGACGCTTCCGGTCCGCTGCCCGCGCACCCTGCGAGGACCACCGCGACGACCGATAACCCGGCGATGCCAACGGTTTTCTTGCTGATTCGCTTCACGATCACCCTTCGATTCCGGCTTCGATCCGCCCGCGTGGAGTGGTTGAGAGCCGCTGCATGCGGTGGCGGAGTTCCGCAGCCAGCGCGGAGAGGAAGAACAGTCCGACCGCAGCGGCCGAGATCGTCGCTCCGGCCGCGGTGCCCCAATGCCACGAGCCCACCAGCCCGACGGCTGTCGCAGTCGTGCCGAGCAGCGCCGCGCCGAGCATGATCGCGGGAATCCGGTCGACCCACAGGACGGTCGCGGCGGGCGGCGCGATCAGCAGGCTGAACACCAGCAGCGTTCCGACGACGTGGAACGAGGCGACGATCGCCAGCGTGACCAGTCCCAGCAAGCACGCGTGCGCCAACCGGGGTCGCAGCCCGAGCGTGTGCGCCTTCCGCGGGTCGAAGGCCAGCGCGACGAACGAGCGGTGGCCGAGCACGGACACCACGACGGCGACGACCAGCGCGACTGCGAGAAAACCGAGGTCCTGCGGGCGCACCGCCAGCACGTCGCCGAAGAGGAAGCCGGTCAGGTCGACCGCGAAGGACTGCGAGTGCGAAACGATGATCACGCCCAGCGACAGCATTCCGACGAACAACAGCCCGATCGCGGTGTCCTGCGACAGCCGCGAGGACCTGCCGAGCGCTGTCACGCCGAGCGTCATCGCACCAGCGCTCAGCGCCGCCCCGAGCAGCAGATTCCCACCCAGCAACGAGGCCAGCGCGACGCCGGGGAGCATCCCGTGCGACATCGCGTCGCCGAGAAAAGCCATGCCGCGCAAGACGACCCACGTGCCGACCAGCGCGCAGATGGACGAGACCAACGCCCCGGCCCACAGCGCCCGCGCAACGAAGGACACCTCAAACGGGACGAACAGCCAATCCATGACGAAGCACACTATCGAAAACAGTTTTCAATGTCGATAAGATGGCCGTGACGTCCAACACCACACGAGGAGCGCCGTGACGATCGCCAGTGATCAAGCGGAGATCACCATCCACGACTTGACGGTCGGCTACACGCGCGAACCCGTGCTGCACGGCCTCAGCACCGCACTCCCGCGCGGGCGGACGACTGCCATCCTCGGACCGAACGGCTCCGGCAAGTCGACCCTGCTCAGCGCGATCGCGGGCGTGCTCCGCCCCGCTGCGGGCTCGATCGACCGCGCGACCAGCCGACCGCCCGCGTTCGTGGCACAGCGGAGTGCGGTGTCCGATGCGCTGCCCATCAGCGTCCGCGACACCGTCTCCATGGGACGGTGGGCACATCGCGGCCCGTGGCGGCGCCTGACCTCCCACGACCGGGCCGTCGTCGAGGAATGCTTGGCGTGTTTGGAACTCCTCCCGCTGGCGACCCGCCGACTCGGCTCGCTGTCGGGCGGCCAGCGACAGCGCGCTCTGCTGGCGCAAGGCCTCGCCCAGGAGTCCGATCTCCTCCTGCTCGACGAACCGAGCTCCGGACTGGACGCCGAAGCGCAACGCCTGATCACCGACGTGCTCGAGAGCACCAAGGCACGCGGAACGACCGTGGTCCAGGTGACCCACGACTTCACCGAAGCACTGCGCGCGGACCACTGCCTCGTGCTCAACGCGGGACGACTGGCCGCCGCGGGCACCCCCGACGACGTCCTGACTCCGCAGATGCTCCAGGAGGTTTGGGGCATCCCCCGCTAGCACGTGGATGGTCTCCGACCCGCGGTCCCGATCTGGGCCCGACGTCGCGCACTGCGCTGGTGGCGGCTTTACGCGGTTCGGTCGGCGGTGAGCCGCAAGTGCTCGACGTAGTCCTCCACCGCGGAGACCAGCTCCCCGTCGTCGGCGAGGGTGACGTCGAGAGCGGACAGGATGCGGCGCGCGGCATCCGCCGAGCGGGCCAACGAGACCAGTTCGTCGGCGCGCGGGTCGCTGACCGGGCGGTCGCGCAGATGGATCAGCCAGCCGGCCAGCACTGCGACCGGGGCTTCAGGCATCCGCTGCGCGGCGCGTTCGGCGCGCAGCACCGGCAGGATCCGCGCGGGGATCTTCTGGGAACTGCCCGCAGCGATTTGCAGCAGGTTGTGCCGCACCCCGCGGGAGGAGAAGCGCTGAAGCAGACGCCGCCGGTAGTCGGCCAGGTCCTCCGCTGGGAGAGACGCGTGGTACGACGCGATGTCCCACCACGACTCCGTCAACCTCGCCAACATCGGGTGCCGGACGGCCTCGTCGACGGTCGCGCACCCCAGCGCAGGGCCAGCGCAGGCCAGCAGCGTGTGCGCACCGTTGAGGAACCACAGCTTGCGCCGCTCGTACGCGGCGAGGTCGTCGACGAACCGGGCACCGGAGTTCTCCCACGCGGGCCTGCCGAGCGGGAAATCCCCGGCCAGCAGCCACTCGCTGAACGGTTCGGTCACCACCGGAGCCCGATCCTCGAGCCCGGTGAGCCGCGCGGCGGTGGCGACGTCCTGCTCGGCGGCTGCGGGCGTGATGCGGTCGACGACCGTGTCGACGAACGACACGTGGTCCTCGATCCACGAACGGAATCGCGGACCCTCCCCCGCTGCGGCGGTGCGGATCGCTTCCCGCAGCACGCCGCCGTTGCCCGGCAAGTTGTCGCAGGGCACGAGCGCGATCGGGGCACCGCCCGCGCGGTGACGCCCGCGCAGCCCGGCGAGGACGCGGCCGATCGCGGTCCCGTCCTGATCATCGAACACCCGGTAACCGGCCTCGGTGATCGTCAGCGTCAGCAGCGCCACGTCGGGAGAAGCCAGATCGGCGAGCCACTGGTCGGTGTCGCTGCCGGGATGGGCGCGGCTGATCGCATCGACGATCTCCGCCTGCGGCTCCCCTTCTCCGCGCACCTGCAGCGAGTACAGACCGTCCTGCTCGGCGAGCGCGCGCGGCAGCTCGGTGTTGCGGAACGTGTAGGCCGCGATGCCCCAATCCGGATCGGCCATCGTGTACACGGCCTGGTGGGCCCGGTGGAACGCGCCGAGTCCGAGGTGGACGGCGCGCACCGGAGCCGGCGGACGGACGTGGGCAGCGGCGCGGGTCAGTCGTGTCGTCACAGCCGGAACGCCTTTCGCGGCTGGCGGTCGTGGAGGTCGTGGATGACGAGGGCGGCGTCGTCCTCGCTGAGCACGTGCTCGGCGACGAGCCCCGCCAAGTGGGCCGCGTCGACCCGGCGAGCCGTGTCGTGGCGGGCGGGGATGGAGCAGAACCCGCGGGTGTCGTCGATGAATCCCGCGTTCCGGTAGAAGCCTGCCGTTTCGGTGACGGCGTCGCGGAAGCGGTACATCGCGCGGGGCGCGTCGAGGAACCACCACGGAGCACCGAGGTAGACCGACGGGTAGAACCCGGCGAGGGGGGCGAGTTCGCGGGAGAAGACCGTCTCGTCGAGGGTGAACAGGACGGTCTGGAACCGCGGGTTCGTGCCGAAACGCTCCAGCATCGGCTGCAGCGCGCGGGTGAACTCGGCCTGCAGCGGGATGTCGTGACCGGTGTCGGGGCCGAAACGGCGCAGGGTGTCCGGGTGGTGGTTGCGCCTGCTTCCGGTGTGCAGCGCCATGACCATGCCGTCCTCGCTGGACATGCGGGCCATTTCGCCGAGCAGCTGCTGCGACAGCAGGCGAGCGTCATCGGCGCTGGCCGTGCCTGATCGGACCGCATCGAACAAGCGCTGCGCCTGCGCGGCGTCCAGGAACGCCATGCGCGCGTCGGGGGCGCTGTGATCGGTGGCCGTGGCGCCGTGCGTGCGGAAATGCTCCCGGCGGTTCTCCAGTGCCCGGACGAGCCCGTCGTAGTCGCCGGTGTCGATGCCGCTGGCGGCGGCGAGGTCGTCCAGTGCCGCGGTCCAGCCGGAGGCGGTGGCATCGAGGTAGCGGTCGGGGCGGAAGGTCGGCACGACGCGGCCCGACCAGGACGGGTCTTCGGCCAGCGCCCGGTGGTGGGCCAGGTCGTCGGCGGGGTCGTCGGTGGTGGCCAGCACTGCGATCGCGAACGAGTCGTACAGCGCGCGCGGCCGGAACTCGGGCTTGCGCAGCCGGGTGGTGAGCTCGTCGAACAGCTCGTCGGCGGTGTCGGCCGACGGCTGCACGGTCACGCCCAGCACATCGTGCAGCTCGGCTTCCAGCCAGCCCCGGGACGCGGTGCCCAGGAACAGGTGCCAGTGCTCGCAGAAGGTCCGCCACACGTCCCTCGGCTGTGCGGGGCCGGTGCCGCCGGCGCCGTCGCGCAGTCCGAGGTCGGCCAGCCCGACGCCGTGGGCGTGCAGCAGGCGGGTGACGTAGTGGTCGGGCGTGACCAGCAGCGACGCGGGGTCGGAGAACGGTTCGTCGTCCGCGAGCAGACGGGCCTCGACGTGCCCGTGCGGACTGATCAGCGGGAGGTCGCGGACGCTGTCGTAGAGCCGCCGTGCGATGTTGCGCTGGGACGGTTCGGGCGGGAGCAACCGATCCGGATGAGGGGCGAGCGGCACCGCGCGCTCGCGGTCGCGGTGGGTCCCAGAGGTTGCTGCCATGCCACGGTCCATACGGGCAGCGTCGCCATCTCGCGAAACCGCTGCAACTAGTTGCCAATAGTTGTCAT
This sequence comes from Saccharopolyspora sp. NPDC002686, assembly GCF_040295745.1. Taxonomy (NCBI): domain Bacteria; kingdom Bacillati; phylum Actinomycetota; class Actinomycetes; order Pseudonocardiales; family Pseudonocardiaceae; genus Saccharopolyspora; species Saccharopolyspora sp. NPDC002686. Next base: position 39,307 of record NZ_JBEOVY010000011.1, on the reverse strand, counting down.
GCCGAGAGGATGCGGTGGGGCCGCATGTCACGAGGTGGATGGTCGGCAACAAATGGCAACTGATTGCCAGTCCACGGGGCGACTCCTACGTTGAACCGACCGCGAGTCCCGCAGCCACCGCACCGATCACCCGAGCACGGCGGACCGGCGACCGCTCGTCGTTTCAAGTCAAGGAGGACCAGTGCTCATCGAGCGCGCAGACGTCATCGTCACCAGCCCGGGCCGCAACTTCGTCACGCTGAAGATCACCACCGACGACGGCGTGGTCGGCTACGGCGACGGCACCCTGAACGGCCGGGAGCTGGCAGTGGCCAGCTACCTCACCGACCACGTCGTGCCGTTGCTGATCGGGCGCGACGCGCACGCCATCGAGGACACCTGGCAGTACCTGTACCGCGGCGCGTACTGGCGACGCGGTCCGGTGACGATGGCCGCGATCGCGGCGGTGGACACCGCCCTGTGGGACATCAAGGCCAAGGTCGCCGGACTGCCGCTCTACCAGCTCCTCGGCGGGGCCAGCCGCGAGCGGTGCCTGGTCTACGGTCACGCCAGCGGCAAGGACGTTCCCGAGCTGTTCGACTCGGTGCGCGAGCACCTCGAGGAGGGCTTCCGGGCGATCCGCATCCAGACCGGCGTGCCGGGCCTGGACTCGGTGTACGGCGTCGCCTCCAGCGCGGCCGCCTCGATCGGCGACGACACCCGCTACGACTACGAACCCGCCCGCCGCTCGGCGCTGCCCGCCGAGGAGAGCTGGGACACCCGCGCCTACCTGCGGCACGTGCCCTCGGTGTTCGAAGCCGTCCGCGGCGAGTTCGGCGAGGACATCGCGCTGCTCCACGACGCGCACCACCGGCTCACCCCGATCCAGGCGGCCAAGTTGGGCAAATCCCTGGAACCCTACGACCTTTTCTGGCTCGAGGACGTCACGCCCGCCGAGAACCAGGAAGCGCTGCGCTGGGTGCGTCACCACACCACCACGCCGCTGGCGATCGGCGAGGTGTTCAACTCCGTGTGGGACTACCAGCACCTGATCCGCGAGCAGCTCATCGACTACGTGCGCTCGCCGATCACGCACGCCGGAGGCATCACCAGCGTGCGCCGGATCATGGACTACGCGGCGATGTACCAGGTCAAGTCCGGCATGCACGGCCCGACGGACGTCTCTCCGGTCGGACTGGCGGCCGCGGTGCACCTCGGTCTGGCACTGCACAACTTCGGCATCCAGGAGTACATGGTCCACAGCGAGCAGACGCGGGAGGTCTTCGGGCCGACGCACGAATTCGCCCTCGGCGGCCTGCGTCCGAGCGAGGAACCCGGTCTGGGCATCCACTTCGACGAAGACCTGGCGGCGAAGTACCCCTACGAGCGGGCGTACCTGCCGGTGAACCGGCTCCAGGACGGCACTGTTCACGACTGGTGAGCCGAGCGCCCGCGCCGCCTCTTCATCGTCATCGTCAGCGCTGCCACCCGTGCAGTGACCAATTCGCCAGATCGAGAGAAGTCCACGTGCGTGTCACATCACGAGTCGAGCGGGTGGAACGGGCCGGTGACCAGGTCCGGGTCCACACCGACGGTGTCGAGATCCGGCTCATGTTCATGGCCGACGGCATCCTGCGTCTTCGCGCCGGTTTCCAGGGTGATTTCGCCGAGGAGTCCTACACGCTCACCACGACGGCGTGGCCGGACCGGCTCGACGAGTTCATGGGCGCCGAGCGCACGCGGGTGACGCCGCTGCCGTTCGACGTCGAGGACCTGGGTGATCGCGTCAGGGTGACCGGCGGGGACCTCCGCGTGGACGTCGAGAAGGACCCGTTCCGAATCCGCGTCCACGACGAGGCGGGCACCCTGCTGCACTCGGACGTCGTCGGTCTCGGTTACCTGGAGGACTCGAACGGTCGCCGCATCCACACCAGTGAGATCTCCCGCGACGACGCGTTCTACGGTTTCGGCGAGACCACGGGGCCGCTGAACAAGGCGCAGAAGCTCATCACGATGAGCCCGAAGGACGCCCTCGGTTACGACCCGCGCGAAACCGACCCGCTGTACAAGCACATCCCGTTCTACCTCAAGATGAACCGGGAGAACCGGAAAGCGGTCGGGTACTTCTACCACAACACCTACGATTGCGATTTCGATCTCGGCCGGGAGCGGAGCAACTACTGGCCCCCGCACAGCCGCTACCGCGCCGACGGCGGCGACATCGATCTCTTCCTGATCGCCGGTCCGGGCATTCGCGACGTCGTGCAGCGCTACACCGCGCTGACGGGCAGGCCGCCGCTGCTGCCCAAGTACGCGCTGGGCTACCTCGCCTCGTCGATGTACTACTCCGAACTAGACGCCGACAGCGACGTCGCGATCACCGAGTTCATCGACATCGCCCGGGCCGAGGACATCCCCGTCGACGGTTTCCAGCTCTCGTCGGGCTACACCACGCAGGAGACCGAGGCAGGAGCGAAGCGGTGCGTGTTCACCTGGAACGAGCGCCGTTTCCCCGATCCCGAGGGCTTTTTCGCCGGGATGGCCGAGCGCGGCATCACCGTGTCCCCGAACGTCAAGCCCGGTGTCCTCGACGTCCATCCCCGCCTCGGGGAATTCGACAGCGCGGGCGTTTTCGTCAAGCGCAGCGCCGACGCGGCCGCGACAGCCGGTGACGGCCCCGCCGCCGGTGCTTGGTGGGGCGGGCCGGGCCGGTTCGTCGACTTCACCAAGCCCGCCGCCCGCGAGGCGTGGCAGCGCTGGCTCACCGAAGCGGTCCTGAACAAGGGCACGACCTCGGTCTGGAACGACAACTGCGAGTACGACGGCATCATCGACGCCGACTCCGGCGTCGACTTCGAGGGCTCAGGCGCGACGATCGGCCGTCTGCGCAGCGTCATGCCGAACCTGATGTGCCGGGTGACCCGCGACAGCATCGCCGCGACGAATCCGTCGGCACGTCCCTACATCGTGTGCCGCTCCGGTCACGCGGGCATCCAGCGCTACGCCCAGAGCTGGGCGGGCGACAACTCCACCTCGTGGGAGTCGTTGCGGCACAACATCGCCACGATCCTCGGGATGGGCCTGTCCGGTTTCCCGCACCACGGCTGCGACATCGGCGGATTCCACGGCCCCGCGCCCGACCCCGAGCTGCTGGTGCGGTGGGTGCAGAACGGCGTCTTCCAGCCGAGGTTCTCCATCCACTCGGTCAACTCCGACAACACGGTGACCGAGCCGTGGATGTACCGCGACCACACGCCCTACATCCGGGATGCCATCAAGCTGCGCTACCGGCTTTTCCCGTACCTGTACTCGCTCGCGGCCCGCGCCGCGGCGACCGGCTGGCCGATCATGGAACCGCTGATCAGCGCGTTCCAGCACGACCCGGCCATCGACGAGACGTCCGAGGAGTTCATGCTCGGCGACGCGCTGCTCGTCGCCAACGTGCTCACCCCGGGGGCGAGCACCCGCGCCGTCCGGCTTCCGGAAGGCGAGGTGTTCTACAACGCCTGGACCCGGGAGCGCTACGAGGGCGGACAGGTCGTGGAACTGCCGGTGGACCTCGGCTCGATCCCGCTGTTCCTGCGTGGCGGCGGCATCGTCCCGGTCGCGGAGAACCAGCTGAACAGCCTCACCCGCGACGAGGTGACCCAGCTGCGCTTGATCTGCGCCCCCGATCGCGACGCGGAGTTCACCCTCTACGAGGACGACGGCCTCACCCGCGCCCACGAGGACGGTGCGTTCCGCGCGACCGACGTCCGGATGACCGCCGGCGAGCAGGTGCGCTTGGCGCTGACCCGGCGCGGCGAGTACCGCAGCACCGTCGAACGGCTGCTGTTCGACGTCATCCGGCCCGGCCGGTGCCCGCACTGGGTCGCCCTCGACGGCGAGCGCCTCCCGCAATACCTGCACCGCGGCCACTTCGACGCCGCGGAGACGGGCTGGCACTACGACATCGGGCTCGGATCCGTGCTGATCAAGACCCTCGACCCGGGCGGCGATCTCGCCGTCACGATCTCGTTCGAGCCCATCGACATGATCGGCATGTGAGAAAGGCAGGCATGAGGAACCGATTGATCAGCGGCATCGTCGCCCTGGTCCTCGTCGCGGCCCTCGCCGCATGCGCGCCGGCATCCGGTGCGCGGACGAGCGCCGAGGCGACGCCGGAAAACCCCCTGGTGTTGAGCCTGGCGAACAACCTCAGCGATGACCACGTCACCTCCAAAGCACTCGCCTCGTTCTCCGACGACGTCAAGCGGCGCAGCGGCGGCCGGATCGTGGTGAAGATCTACGGGAACGGTCAGTTGGGCGCCGAACCCGCGGTGCTCGGCCAGCTCCACGAAGGCATCGTCGACATGACCCGGGTCAGCGCGCCGGGACTGGCGACCTACGCCCCCGGCTACCACGCCTTCGGCCTGCCCTACGTCTTCAACTCCGAGCAGGAGTTCTACGAGGTGATGGATTCGCCCCAGATGGCCGAGTACTTCCGCTCGACCGCTGACGCCGGCTTCGTCGGCCTCACCTACTACAGCTCCGGTGCGCGGTCCTTCTACACCGGGAACAAGCCGGTGCGGACCCCGGAAGACCTGCGCGGGCAGAAGATTCGCGTGCAGGACATGCGCACGCAGACCGACTTCGTCAGCGCATTGGGCGCCGCCCCGGTCGTGATGGCGTTCAGCGACACCTACACCTCGCTGCAGACCGGACTGATCGACGGCGCCGAGAGCAACGAGACGGTGCTCACCGACAGCGCGCACGGCGAGGTCTCCCACGCGTTCTCGATGACCGAGCACACCCGGATCCCCGACATGCTCGTGATCAGCACCCAGACCTGGGAGCGGCTCGCCCCGGCCGATGAGGAGCTGCTCGCCGAGGCGGCCCGCGCGTCGACCGAGCGGCAGAAGGCCGACTGGGCGAAGAACACCCAGCAGGCGGTCGCCGACGCGAAGGCGATGGGCGTCGAGTTCATCACCGACGTCGACACCGAGGCCTTCCGCAACGCCACCCGGCCGGTGGTGGACGAGTACTCCAAGCAGTACCCGGAGGTCGCGGAGCTCCTGTCCGTCATCAACTCGGCCGGGAAGCGAGGCATGCCATGACCGCACTCGACCGCCTCAACCGGGTACGACGAGCGCTCGGTGGCGTGCTGGCGGCCTTCGCCGGTGTCCTGCTCGTCATCATGACCCTGCTCGTGCTGTACCAGGTCTTCACCCGCTACGTCTTGGGCTCGCCCGCGGCCTTCACCGAGGAGCTCGTGCGCTACGCGCTCATCTGGACGTCGATGATCAGTGCCGCGTACGCGTTCCTCCATCGCAAGCACATGTCGCTCGTCGTCCTGCGGGATCGGCTCTCACCCACGGGTCGGCGCATGCTGGTCCTCGGTTCGGACGTCCTCGTGCTGGTCTTCGCCGTGGTCGTGCTGGTGATCGGCGGCACGATGCTGGCGCTCAGCTCGGCCGCCGACTACTCGGCGCTGCTGGGCATCTCCCGGGGATTGGTCTACGCGATCGGGCCGGTCGCCGGCCTCGCGATCGCGTTCGCGCAGTTGCTCAACATCTGGGAGGACCTCATGAGCGAGGTCTCGATCGAGCCGGAGGGGACGGACTGATGGATGCTCCGACCGCTGTCGCCGTCCTGTTCGGCGCGTTCTTCGTCCTGCTGTTCACGGGCGTGCCGATCTCGGTGTCGCTCGGGGTCGCCTCGTTCGCCACCGCGTTGGCGTTCCTGCCGTGGGACGACTCCACCTACATCATCGGGCAGCAGATGAACGTCGGCATCGAGAGCTTCTCGCTGCTGGCCGTCCCGCTGTTCATCTTCGCGGGCAACGTCATGAACACCGGCGGAATCGCGCGCCGCCTCGTCGACCTCGCCCTGGTGATGGTGGGTCGGGTCCCCGGCGCGCTGGCGCACACCAACGTGCTGGCGAACATGTTGTTCGGCGCGCTGTCCGGCTCTGCCGTGGCGTCGGCCGCCGCGATCGGCAGCACGCTGCACGATCGCCAGCAGAAAGCCGGGTACGACCCGGCTTTCGGCGCCGCGGTCAACATCGCGTCGGCCCCGACCGGACTGCTCATCCCGCCGACCACGGCCGCGATCGTCTACTCGACCGTCGCGGGCGGCGTGTCCGTCTCGGCGCTGTTCATGGCGGGGTACGTGCCCGGCATCCTGATGGGCCTGGTGATCATGGTGATCGCCTTCGCCTTCACCCGGCGGCAGAAGTATCCGAAGGTCGACCGCGTCACCGCGGCCGAGGCCTTCCAGAGCCTGCTCAGGGCGATCCCGGGACTGCTGCTGATCGTCGTCGTGATCGGGGGCATCGTGTTCGGCGTCTTCACCGCGACCGAGGGTGCCGCGGTCGCCGTGCTGTACACGCTGGTGCTGTCGGTGGCGTACCGGAGCATGTCCTGGACGGCCTTCAAGGACGTCGTGAACCGCACGGTCGTCGCGACCGGCATCGTCATGTTCCTCATCGCGGCGTCCGCGGGCATGTCCTGGGTGATGGCCTACACCGGCATCCCGGCGGCGATCACCGAGGCGCTGCTGTCGGTCGCGGACTCGTCAGCGGTCATTCTGGTGCTGATGCTGACCCTGCTGCTCGTGGTGGGCACGTTCATGGACATCACGCCGGCGATCCTGATCTTCACGCCGATCCTGCTTCCCATCGCCGAGGAGCTCGGCATGGACCCGGTCCAGTTCGGCATGGTGCTCATCCTCGCGATGTGCATCGGCACCATGACGCCACCGGTCGGTTCGGTCCTGTTCGTCGGGACCGGCGTGAGCGGGGTGTCGATCGAGCGGGTCGTCCCGAAGCTGGTGCCGTACTTCGTCGGGCTGGTCCTGCTGCTCATCGCCGTCACCTTCATCCCCGCACTGTCCCTGGGGTTGCCGGGCATGATGGGCCTGCTCGACTAGCGGTCCGGGCCTCTCCGCGACGACGTGGAGCCTTTCCGAGGCCGGCGAAGCCAGAACGGCAGCTCGCCAGTTCCGGAAGTCATGAGCCGTACAACTCGTCGACGAGGGCGAAACCGTCGGCGATCCAGGCCAGCTCGGTGCGGGCGCGGGCGATGAGGCCGTCGTAGGCGTACACCTTGTAGCGCACTGCGAGCTCGGCCTCGCGCTCGGTCAGCTTGGACAGGCGGGCCGCCAGGGTGGGGTGGGTGCGGTCGACGAGCGCAGCCCGGGTGCCTTCGAGCATGCTCAACTGCTCCTCCCAGTACACCTGCTGCTGCCGGAGCTGCTCGCGCACCGACTCGGGGTCGGCGAAGTCGAAGTAGGCCGCCTTCAGGTACGCCGGGTCCCGCTGCCGCTGAGGCGTCAGCGGGGACCCCATCCACTCCTGGAAGTCGGCGAGGCCGGCATCCGTGACGTGGTACTCCTTCTTGGTCCCCTTCTTGCCCCAGGGCACCTCGACCGAGGTGAGCAGCCCGTCCCGCTCCATGCGGTTGAGCTCGGGATAGATCTGCGAGTCCGGGGCGTGCCAGACATGCGCCACCGAGCGGCTGAAGCTCTTCGAGATGTCGTACCCGGTCATCGGACGGCCGGTGAGGAGCGCGATCAGCGCGTAGCGCAGCGACAAGGCACCTCCCCCTCCGAACGCCTCACGCTATCGACCATTGCCAACTCACTATATCCATAGTTAGATTGTGGCCCGCGCAACACATACCTATCTTCATAGGGAGTTCTCATGCCCCGCGCCGCCTCCCCCGCAGCGGACAGCGCGCCACCGACCACCTCCGCCGCGAAGATCTTCAACCACCCCCGCAACGCCTGGTACGTCGCCGCCTGGGACCACGAGGTCACCGGCAAGCAGCCGCTGGCACGCACGGTCGCCGGCGTACCGCTGGCGTTGTGGCGCAACGCCGAAGGCCGCGCGGTCGCTCTCGCGGACGCCTGCTGGCACCGGCTCGCGCCGCTGTCGAAGGGCAAGATCTTGGGCGACGAACTGCAGTGCCCCTACCACGGTCTGCGCTACAACTCGACCGGCCGCTGCACCGGAATGCCCGCGCAGGAGACGATCAACCCCAGCGCGGTGGTCCCCTCCTACCCCGTCGTCGAGCGCTACCGGTACGTCTGGGTCTGGGTCGGCGATCCGGACCTGGCCGATCCGACCGCGGTACCCGACATGCACCAGATGGACGACCCCGCCTGGGCCGGCGACGGCGAAACGATCCACGCCGACTGCAACTACCAGCTCATCCTCGACAACCTCATGGACCTCACCCACGAGGAGTTCGTGCACTCCTCGAGCATCGGTCAGGACGAGCTGTCCGAGGCCGAGTTCGACGTGACCCACGAGGGCAACACGGTGACCGTCAGCCGGTGGATGCACGACATCGACGCCCCGCCGTTCTGGCTGAAGAACATGCGGGACAAGTTCCCGGGCTTCGCCGGCAAGGTCGACCGCTGGCAGATCATCAACTTCGAAGCGCCGGGCACGATCTGCATCGACGTCGGTGTGGCGAAGGCGGGTACCGGTGCGCCCGAAGGGGATCGCAGCCAAGGCGTCAACGGGTACGTGATGAACACGATCACCCCCGAGACCGACCGAACCTCCCACTACTTCTGGGCATTCATGCGCAACTACCGCCTGGACAGCCAGACCATCACCACCCAGCTGCGCCAGGCGGTGCACGGGGTCTTCGGCGAGGACGAGGAGATGTTGCGCGCCCAGCAGCGCGCCATCGACGCCAATCCTGAGCACGAGTTCTACAGCCTCAACATCGACGCCGGTGGGATGTGGGTGCGCCAGATCCTCGAGCGCATGCTCGCGGCCGAAGGACGCCCCTCCTCCGCACCGGCCACCGGTCAGGGGACCTGAGATGGCAGTGCAGACACAGACCCGCTGGCAGCGAGCCCGGGTCGTCGAGGTCTCCGACGTCGCCGACGGCATCCGCCGCATCGTCCTGGCCCCCGAGCAGCCCGAGCACGCCGCGCCCGGCACGCACATCGACGTCCAGATCGGGGACGACGCCCGCCGAGTGCGTTCCTACTCCGTGGTGCGCTCCGAGGACGGCGGCCGCCGGTTGACCCTCAGCGTTCGGCTCTCCCCCACCTCATCCGGCGGCTCGGCCGCGATGCACCGACTCCGCGTCGGCGACGACCTGACCATCACCGGACCGCTGCAGAACTTCCCGCTCGCGGTCGGCGCGGCCCGCTACGTGCTCGTCGCCGGCGGCATCGGCGTCACCGCGCTGGTGGCCATGGCCTCCGCGCTGCGTCGGCGCGGTGCCGACTACCAGCTGGTGCTCGTCGGTCGCAGCCGCCCCGCGATGGCGTACCTCGACGACCTGGTCGCCGAGCACGGCGACCGCGCCAGCGTCCACGTCGACGACGAGGGCACCTCGCTGGCGGTCGACGACCTAGTCGCCGGTATCGCCCGGACACCCGCCGCCGCGGGCACCGAGCTCTACATGTGCGGCCCGATCGGGCTCATGAACGCCATCTCCCGGAGTTGGGCCGAGTACGACCTGCCGACGACCAACCTGCGCTTCGAGACATTCGGTTCCAGCGGCAGGTACCAGGCCGAGGAGTTCCTGGTGCGCCTCCCCGACCTCGGCCGGGAGATCACCGTCGCACCGGACGCCTCGATCCTCGACGCCCTCGAGTCAGCCGGGGTCGACGCGCTCTCGGACTGCCGCAAGGGCGAGTGCGGACTGTGCCTTGCGAAGGTGGTCGACTCGACCGGCACCATCGACCACCGCGACGTCTTCCTGAGCGAGTCCCAGAAGGAACGCTCGAACAGGTTGTGCCTCTGCGTCTCCCGAGCAGTGGCATCCGGCAGCGGCTCGGGAGGTCCCGCTGTCCTCTCCCTCCGCCTCACCTGAGCCGGTGCACCCGGATCCCCACCACTTGGAGACCCATGAACATCACCGCACGCATCTCGCAGGCGCCGATGAGCGGCTACCAATGGCTGATCGTCGCGCTCTGCACCTTCATGAACTGCCTGGACGGATTCGACGTCATGGCGGTCGCCTTCACCGGGCCGTCGGTCACCGAGGAGTTCGCGCTCAGCGGCTCGGAGTTCGGCCTGCTGGTCTCGGTCGGCCTGATCGGGATGGCGATCGGCTCGATGCTGCTCGCCCCCTTCGCCGACCTCATCGGTCGACGCCCGCTGATCCTGATCAGCCTCGCCCTCGGCACGATCGGCATGTTCGGCGCCGCGATGGCGGCGTCGGTGACGGTGATGGGCATTTTCCGCCTCATCACCGGCATCGGTGTCGGCGGCATCCTGGCCAGCACCAACGTGATCGCCAGCGAGTTCTCCAACTCCAAGAACCGCGGCCTCGCCATCGGCATCTACACCGCCGGGTACGGGCTCGGCGCCACCGCGGCAAGCCTGGTCGCGAAGTCCACTGTGGGCGGTGACTGGCGAATCGTCTTCTACGCCGGCGGTATCGGAACCCTGCTCGCTCTGGTCGTGATCGCCGTCGTCCTGCCCGAGTCGGTCGCCTTCCTCGAGCAGCGCCGTCCGAGAGGCGCGCTGGAGCGGATCAACCGGACACTGGCCCGGATGCAGATGGAGGCTGTCACGAGCACCGACCTCGACGAGGCGGCCGCCAGCCGGACGGCCACCGAACGGACCGGCTCGGGATGGCTCAAGCAGCTGCTGACCCCGACGATCCTGCTCTGGCTCGTCTTCATCACGATCATGTTCGGCTTCTACTTCGTCAACAGCTGGACCCCCACGCTCCTGGTCGAGGAAGGCCTCTCCAAGAGCGCGGCGGTGACCGCCGGGATGGCGATCTCGATCGGCGGCACAGTCGGCTCGGTCCTCTACGGCGTCGCCGCGCGGGTGCGCACGCCGCGGGTGGTGCTGATCGGGTTCTCCCTGCTCTCCGCCGCGATGATGATCGTCTTCATCGTGAGCACCTCGGCCCTGTGGCTCGGGTTCGGCATCGGCGTCGGCGTCGGCGCTTTGATCAACGGCTGCATCGCTGGTGCGTACACCGTTGGTCCGCCGCTCTACCCGGCCAACGTCCGCAGCGTCGGCATGGGATGGGCGCTCGGGATGGGACGCATCGGCGCCATCCTGTCCCCGACCATCGCCGGCATGCTCAAGGACGCGGGTGCCTCCGCGACGCAACTCTACGTCGGTGCCGCCGTGGTAGTCGCTGTCTGCGCGCTCGTCCTGGTCGGCCTGCGCCGGTACGACCCCGAATCCGCTCGCAGGCCGAACGAGCCACTCGCCGTCTGACCTCTCTAGGCCACCTCGCGACCCGGGCCGAGCAGATCCGCGTCACCGACGAGCCCGGCCACCGTTGAACGATCTGGTCCGCACCCGCGAGATCCCGACGCCCGCAGCCCACGCGATGCTCGCCCTGATCTGGCTTTCAGTGACGAAACACCCTGGCATAAAGGGGGATTCACCAGTAGAGACCCATACAAGTATGACTCCCCGACTCAGCCCGGTCGGGCGACGGATCCCCGTTCGACCAGCGGGCACGGCAGCCGGAGCACCTCCGGCTTCGGCGCGGCGCCCGAGCCGATCGCGTCGAGCAGCAGCCGGGCCGCGGTCTCGCCCATCGCATGGTGCGGCAACGCCACGGTCGTCAGCGGCGGGGCGGTGTGCTCGGCGAGGAAGCGCTGGTCATCGTACCCAACGATCGACAGGTCGCCCGGGACGTCGAGGGCCAGCCGTGCCGCGGCGTGCAGAACGCCGGTCGCGACTCGGTCGTTGTAGCAGATAATTCCGGTCGGCCGGTCGTCGCGGGCGAGCAGCTCTAGAGCGGCGGCGTGGCCGTGGGAGATCTCGCCGCCGCAGTGCAGCACCGGCCCCTCGGCAACGCCGGCCGCGGCCAGCGCATCACGGTGTCCGGCCAGACGCTCGCCGGTCGCGATGTCGTCGATCCCGCCGACAACGGCGATCCGGCGGTGCCCGGCAGCCAGCAGGGCGCGGGTGGCGACCGCCCCTCCGGCCCGGTCGTCCGGGACGACGGCGGCGTGGTGGCCGTCGGCCGACAGGCAGTTGGCCAGCACGACCGGCGTGCCGTTGAGACCGGGGGGGAGCGAGGCCAGGTACGGCGACATCGCGGCGTAGATGATCCCGTCGACCCGCCGGTCGAGGAGCCCGTCGACGGCCGCCGCCTCCTTCTCCGGATCACCGCCGGAGTCGACGGTGAGCACCAGGTGCCCGGCCTCCCACGCCGTCTCCATCGCGCCGGTGAGCAGCTCGCCTGCGAACGGTGAGGACGCGATGCGGTCGGTGACCAGGCCGAGCATCGCCGTGCGCCGCCGGCGCAGGCCACGGGCGACGGCGTCGGGGCGGTAGCCGAGCTCGGCCGCCGCGCTCCGGATCCGCTCCTGGGTGGCGGCGGAAAGGTTGCCCTCGGCGCGGCCGTTGAACATGAAGCTCACCGCGGTGTGCGAGACACCCGCGAGCCTGGCGACGTCCTTCGACGTCGGCCGGCCCGACTCGTTCGTTCGCATCTGCCGTCCTCTGCTCGCGGTGCCGGGCGGGTGCTTCGCCTGGGTAGCGAGGATAGATCACGCCGGTACCCGCTGCGCCGTTGTCACCGGGCCGCGGAGGCGGCCCGGGCGCCGTCGCGGACGAACGGGTCGCCCTGGACGTCCTGATCATCTCGCTGCAGCACGAAGTAGGCGTAGACCGCGGCACAGGCGACCGCACCGGAGATGACGTAGAACGTCGGCTGGTACCCGATCGCATCTCGCAACGCGCCGAGCGGCTGGGACAGCACCACGTTGCCGACCTGGGCCGAGATCTGGAACCCGACCATGTAGACGGTGGCCGACAGCGCGGAATTGAAGTGCAAGGTGAAGTACCGGAAGATCCCCAGGATGAACAGCGGCACCTCGATCGAGTGCAGCATCTTCACCGCCGAGACCAAGATGGGATCCATGAAGACAGCGCTGCCGAGGATCCGGACGAACATGACGGCCACACCGAGCAGCAAGGTGTTGCGCACACCGACTTTGCGCATGAGGATCGGGATCACGCCCAGCATCGCGGCTTCGGTGAAGACCTGCACGGCGTTCAGCACCCCGTACGCCTCCTGGCCCTGCGCCTGGGAGGCGAACAGGCCGGCGTAGAAGTCGGGGAACATCTGCTGGTCGTAGACCGTGTAGAAGGTCCAGGTGAAGAAGACCAGGACGATGATCAGCCACAGCCGTCCCTGCTGCAGCAGTCGCATCATCTCTCGCGCGCTCGGGACGGTCGGCTTCCCGGAACCGGTCGTGCCGGTCGCGGTGGTGCGAGGCGAGGCCCAGAACAGCTGGGTCAGCAGGCAGAGCAGGCCGAAGAACGAACCGAGGGCGAAGTTCAGGGTGGGGTCGACGGTGAACAGGAAACCGGCCGCGAGCGTGAGCAGCGCATACCCGAACGACCCCCACATCCGCGACTGGCCGTACTCGAAGCCGTAGGTTCGGCTCAACCGCTCGGACACCGCCTCGAACAGGCCGACCGCGGCCATGAAGCCCAGCGAGAGGAAGACCGCGCCGACGACCACACCGAGTGCGAAGGCGTTGGACAGCAGCGGTTGGTAGACGAATACGAAGAACGGGCCGACGAGGGTCATCGCCGCGGAAGCCAGGATGGTGAGGTGCCGCCGGGTGCCCAGGCGATCCTGCACCGCCCCGTAGGCGAACATGATGACCAGCGTCGCCAGCGAGTTCGCCGCGTAGACGGTTCCGACCTCGGACCCGCTGAGCCCCAGCCCGTTCTCCTCGTCGGTGAGCCAGATCTGGAAGAACGACCACCAGACGCCCCAGGACGAGAAGAACAGCAGCAGAGTCACTGAGCTCTGCAGATAAGATCCGTTTTTGAGCGTCCGCTCCATTGAGGCCACTCAGCACCATTCCTTTCAGCGGTTGGCGAGGTGAAGTGCGGCCGGGCCGGTCGTCCCGGTCCCGGCCCGGTCCGGGTCGAGGGCCCACCCGGTCAGCTCCACGGCGGCGTCGCCGCGCGGTACCGATACCTCGGCCGCGCCTGCCGGGGCTGGGTGCACCTTCTCGGTGATCACTGCCCTGTCGTTCACGTACACCTCGATCACCGGTCCGTCGACGAACACCCGCAGGTGCACCGCGGTGGCGATCGGCACCGATGCGATCGCCGAACCGGCCCTCGGCAGCGGGTGCGAGGCGCCGGCGGGCACCGCCGAGCGGTCGAGCTCGACCAGGCCCCGTGAGGGTGTCGCCCGCAGCGCGACCGACGGGCCGAGCCGCAGTTCCACCTCCGTTTCCGGCTGGGCGATCGTCGCTCGCAGGTCCAGCTCGTAAGCCGCCGGGAGGTCGGTGCCGACCTCCAGCACCTCGCCGCGCAACGCGGTCAGCTCGCGAGCGGGGACGACCCTCAGCCCGCCGTCATCGTGCAGTCCGAGCTCGCGGGGAAAGGTCGCGCAGCCGGCCCACCCGGCCTCGGCCGAGTCGCCGGGAGAGCGGGACTCCCAGCTCCAGCCCCAGACCAGCGTCCGGTCGCGCTCCAGCAGCGCGGTCGCGGCGTAGTGGTCGCGGCCGTAGTCCAGCAGCCCCCCGCCACCGTCCGGGCTGAAGCGCAGGCCACCGCCGGTTTCGACGGTGCCGGTCAGCGCGACCGTCGTGTAGGTGATGTCGGCGATCCACAGCGACAGGAGCAGCACCCACCGGTCCTCGCCGACGGGCAGCAGGGCGGGGCACTCCCAGGCGTCGGCGGGTGCCGCGAGCCGGGCGGCCGCGGGATCGGACGCGTCGAGCAGCGACCCGGCGAACGTCCACGAGTCGAGCTCGTCGACGCGATAGACCAGCACGTCCGGGCGCCCACCGCCCACGTGCCCGGCCCCCACCAGGCCCCAACGGACCCCGCCGACCTCGACCAGGTACGGGTCGCGGAACGCCAGCAGGTCGGCGCCCTCCGGCGGTCCGTCGACGACCGGCGTCGGTACGGCGGTGAACTGCTCGAGCGTGTCGTCGCCAGCACGGGCGAGCATGACCGATCCGATCCCGTCGGTGCGGTCCATTCCCGTGTAGACGGCGGTGGCGACGCCGCGGTCCACGGTCGCGCACCCCGACCAGGCGCCAAGGGCGTCCCGGCCGCCGGGGGTCGGCGCGAGCGCGATCCCGTGGTCGGTCCAGGTCACCAGGTCCGCGCTGGAGGCGTGCGACCAGTGGATGTCGCCCCACGACGTCGATCCGGGGTTGTGCTGCTGGAAGAGGTGATAGCGGTCCCCGAACAGGAGCGGGCCGTTCGGATCGTTGCACCACCCGCCCCTCGCAGGGCGCACGTGGTGCCGCGGGGTGTTCCGGTCGGCGTCCTGGGCCATCGGTGCTTCCTCACCTCGTCGTCGGAGCTTGGCGAGGAAGCTAACACGTTAAAGTCAGCTCGTCTAACACGAGTTAGCCCTTAGCTCCGACAAGAGGGCGGCTGGTTCTCATCGACCGTTGTCCGAGGCAACGGCGAGGAACCCATCGATGCAGCCGCTGGCACCGTCCAGCCCGGTACCGAAATGGCCTTCCTGAACTTCTTGTGGTTCTCGCGCAAAGGCGTGGACGAATTCAAGTCGGCCGAGTGTGATCGGCTTGGAGCCGAACGACCGCCGCACCTCGTCAGGCGGCCGTGCGGCAACCGGTCATGCGTGCGCCTTTTCGCGGGCGATGCTCGGTTCGTCCGCGGGACGCAGGGTGAGCGCGACCAGGGCTGAGACGAGGCAGCCGAGGCCGAGATAAGCGGCCACCCAGTACCAGGTCCCGCCGCCGAGCAGGACGAGCGCGGTGGCGATGGCCGGAGTGAAACCGCCACCGATCGCGGCGGCCACCTGGTAACCGAGGCCGGCACCGCTGTAGCGGTACTCGGGGCCGAACAGCTCGGTGAGCAGGGGCTGCTGAACGCTGACGATCATGTCGTGGGCGATGTTGACCAGCACCACCGATGTCACCACGATCAGGATCTTCGAACCTGCTTGCATGGACAGGAAGTAGGGCACCGATCCGATCACCCCGACGACCGCACCTGCGATGAACACGGGCTTGCGGCCGTAGCGGTCGGACAACCAGGCGAAGAGCGGGATCGTCACGATGCCGATGCCGCCGACGAGCAGGGCCGTGGTGAGCATGAAGCCCGAGCTGAAGCCGTAGTTCTTGGTCGCGTAGGCCAAGGCGAAGGTCGTGACGATGTACATGGTCAGCAACTCGCCGAGCCGCAGCCCGATGATCTGGAAGAACGCGGCCGGGTGCCGGCGCAGCGCGTCGAGCACCGGCAGTTTGCGCTGCTCCGGCGCGCGTTTGGCGACTTGCTCGCGGAACACTTCGCTTTCGGGGACGCCGGCGCGAATCCACAGCGCGATCGCCACGAACACGACGCTGACCAGGAAGGGGACGCGCCAGCCCCAGGACTGGAACACCGCGTCGCTCATGAAGGACTGCAACAGCCCGACGATGCTGGTGGCCAGCAGCAGTCCGACGGAGTAGCCGACCTGGACCCCGCTGCTGAAGAACGCCTTGAGCTTCGGCGGGGCGTTCTCGACGGCCATCAGGGCCGCACCGCCCCACTCCCCGCCGACGGCGAAGCCCTGCACCGCGCGCAGCACCACGAGCAGCAGCGGCGCCCACCAGCCGAGGCTGGCGAAGGTGGGCAGCAGACCGATCAGCGCCGTCGACACGCCCATGATCGACACCGTCCACACCAGCACGGTCTTGCGGCCGATCTTGTCGCCGAAGTGGCCGAAGAACAGCCCGCCGAGCGGGCGGAAGATGAAGCCGACGCCGAACGTGGCGAAGGCTGCCAGGGTTCCGGCGAGCGGACTGATCTCGGGGAAGAAAGCGCTGTCGAACACGACAGCGGCGACGATTCCGTAGAGCAGGAAGTCGTACCACTCGACGACCGCTCCGATGAAGCTCCCCGCCGCGGCCCGGGCGGGCTTGGCCCTGGTGGATTCGGTGGGTGCATCCGCCATTGGACACCTCCTGTGCGCTATGCGCACGATCGTGCGCTAATTGCACGCCATAGTGCGATGTCACCCGCAGGCAGTCAAGACCGAAGGCATTTCAGCCCCGCCCCGGCGAACCCACCCCGGCCCCCGAGAAGCCGCCAGATTTTCCAGTTAGGGCTGAAATGAGGCCTTGAACCCCCACAACGAATCAAGCGCACCGAGCTGCCCTTCAAACGCCGGAACCAGCACCTTGAAGACCCACGAGGCCGGCGCTATGGTCGCTATACGCACATGTGAGCGCATAGCGCACAGGAGGACCGATGGACGCAGTAGCCCTGACCGCCCCGGAACGCGTCGAGATCATCGACGTTCCGAAGCCGGACCACGGCCCGAACGACGTCCTCGTGCGCATGCTCGGAGTGGGGCTGTGCGGAACCGACACCGCCGTGGTCCGAGGCGGGAGGAAGGTTCCCCAGCTCCCGTGGGTGCTCGGGCACGAAGGCGTCGGCGAGATCGTCGAAGTGGGCGGGTTCGTTCGGGACCGGCGGGTGGGCCAACGGGTGGCCATCGAGCCGAACTACTGCTGCCTGCGCTGCGACCAGTGCAGGACGGGTTTCACCTCCGGCTGCAGCGACCGCATCGCCGTCGGTCTCACCGCTCCGGGCGTGCTCGCCGACCACGTCGTGGTGCCGGCCGCCTTCGCGCACCCGGTCGCTGATCACGTGAGCATCGCCGATCTGGTGTGCACCGAGCCGCTGACGGTGGCGCGCGCGGCCGTGCGCCGATCTGGCGTGCAACCCGGGCACCGCTGCCTGGTCGTCGGAGCCGGTTCGCAGGGCCTGTTCGTGTGCCAGTCGTTGCTGGAAGCCGGCATCGCACCATCCGTGCAGGAACCTCACCCGGGACGTCGCGAGCTGGCCCTATCGCTGGGCGCCGTGCCCGACGAGCCGGGCCGAGCGGTGGACCACGTCTTCGAGACCTCGGGTGCACCCGGGGCTCTGGAGTCGGCACTGGAGCGCTTGGTCCCCGGCGGGCGAGCCACTCTCGTCGGCATGAACCCGGCTCCGGTCGCGGTGTCCTCGCACGCGATCGTCTCGCGCCAGTGGTCGATCACGGGTTCGCTGATCTACGACCACCCGGGCGATTTCGCCGACACGATCGCGATGCTGGAGAAGGGAGCCATCGAGCCGCACCGCGTGCTGCAGGCCCGGTTCTCCCTCCACGACGCGGCCGACGCGTTCGCCTCAGTGCGGGAGACGCCGGGCAAGTGCTGGATCAGCTTCGAGGACGACTCCGCCTCGTGAGCGCGAAAGCCGGTCGCAGCCGGTTTTCGCACTCACGACACCGCGACTCGCTCAGCCCACGGCACTGATGAGATCCGCCTCGATCAGGCGAGCGGTCCGCAGGATCACCGGAACGTAATCGCGCTCGACCAGCTCAGGCGTGGTGCGCCCGGCGTGCACCGATACGTTCGCCGCAGCCACCACGCGACCAGCGCGGTCGCGCACCGGCACGGCCGCGCCGCGCAGCCCCTCCTCCAACTCCGAGTCCACCAACGCCCACCCCTGCGCACGCACCTTGTCGATCTCCGCGCGCAGGCTCTGCACGTCCCGGACCGTCCGATCGGTGCGCCGCTGCAGCTGCAACCGGCCCAGCCGCTCCTCCAGCTCGGCTTCGGGAAGTCCGGCCAGCAACACCCGCCCCATCGACGTCGTGCACGCGTCGAACCGGGTGCCGATGTTGATCTTCACGGTCGCCAGTCGACTGCTGGCCATCAACGCGAGGTAGACGATCTCGTCGCCGTCGAGGACCGCCAGCGCCGCGGTCTCGTTGAGCTCACGAGCCAGCGCCTGCAAGTGCGGCTGCGCGACCTCCGGCAACGACATGCCGGACAAGTAGGAGTACCCCAGCTCCAGCACCCGCGGGGTGAGCTCGAAGTGGCCGCCGTCCGAAGTCACGTACCCGAGATCGGCCAAGGTGAGCAACAGCCTGCGCGCCGTGGCCCGGTCCAGCCCCGTCTCCCGGGCCACCTCGGCCAAGGTCTGCGTCCGCCGCTCCGCGGTGAACGAGCGCATCACCGACAGAGCACGCGCCACCGACTGCACGAAGTACCCGTTCCCCGCACGTGCGCCCGCCGCCGATTCAGCCACCACGTTCGCACACCTCCCAACACAGCGTGCGTATAGCGCACACTCTAGCGAATGCCGCACGCTCCTTCTCCGGGGCCGCTCGCGGCTCGGCGAGCCGGGAGGCAAGCAGGGCGCAAGGCCACCGGCATCATCAAGAGCGGCGGCTGCAAGAAAGGCACGGGCGAGATCGAGAACCGCCTGCTGGAGCACCCGGCGGTCGCCGAGGTCGCGGTCACCGGCGAACGACTTCGCCGAGCCCTTGCGATCGGGATGCGTGCGCGCGTAGGAGGTGGTCGGCCAACAGCACTTCGGTGCCGGCTAGTCCGACCGAGCAGTGCAGGGTGATCTCGTCATCGTGGGACCGCCCTGGGACCCGGCCAGCGATCACGTCGGCCAGACTGACCAGCGTGGCGCTGCCGGTGAAAAACTGGCCTTGATAGTCGCGGGCCTGCTCGGGTGAGTCGCAGGTGATCAACCCGCACGTGCCGACCAGCTCCAGGGGTGTCTCGTGGCTGTCGCGGGTCTTGGGACCGACCGTGGTCACGTGCGTGCCGGGGGCGATATCGGCTGCGTCGAGGACGGGGGCCTTCGCGTTGGTGGCGAGAACGACGATATCCGCACCCTGGACGGCGTCCGCCGCGCAGGCCGCCGAGGAGGCGGGCAGGCTGAGTTCGGTGGCAGCCCGGGCGGCGAATGCATCCCGCCGACGAGGATCGCGGCTGTACACCCGGATCTCCCGCAGTGGGCGCACCGCTCGTAGCGCCCACAACTGCGTCCATGCCTGATGGCCGGTGCCGATGATGGCGGCAACGCGCGAGTCCTGGCGTGCCAACACGTCAGCGGCCACCGCGCCCAGCGCCCCAGTGCGGCGCGCGCCGAGCTCGTCGCCAACGACCACGCCAGTCAGAATCCCGTGGGCGTCCCAGACAGCAACGAGCTGATCGCCCGCAGGGCGTCCGGCCCGGTAAGCACGAAACCCACTCACCCCTTCGGCCAGTCCACCGGCAGTGAACACGTAGTCCAGGCTGTCCAGCGGACAGCGCACCCGCGGCGGGGCGGCCAACCGGCGAGCGGCATGCTCACGCAGCGCCTCACGCATCACCTCTACCACCACCGCGGCGGACGCGCGGCGGACGACATCGTCATCGAGCAGGATCATGGCCACATCCTCAAACATCAACCTTGCTCGAAGGCAATCACCTTTTAGCGCTGCGCGTGGTCAGCGACGTTGTCACGGTGCGTTGTGCATAGCTGGTCAGTAGCTGGAAAGGGGTTTTCCCTACCGCAGCGGCATTTTGTCGATGCCTTCGGTTCTGCACCGGCGTTCCGCGCGCAACTCCAAGACTGTCAATGTCGATGTGACGGTGGGTAATGCGGCGCTGGGCGACGCCAGAGCAACCAGCGCGGCCATCGTCCGCCACAGGAGAAAGTCAGATTGCGGGTGTGGCTGCAGGGATGGCATTGGACCAGGAGCGAATGGACAGGACGACGCGGTATCCGTCCGGGTCGGCCACGGTCACGCCCCAGCGGTCCCAGTAGTCGTTCTGGGCCACCCTCTTGCCGCCGGCGTTCTCCAGTCTCGCGATCAGCGAGTCATCGATGGGACTGTCCAGGTAGAGCACGAGCAAGTCTTCCGCGGTCGGTTTCGGGGCGACCTGCTGGTTGGCTCCGCCGACCAGCTCGAGATGCCATGAAGCTTCTGGCCAGCCCAGCATGATCAGGTCGTGCTCGCCAGGACTCGCGTTGACCCGGTAGAGCACGTTGAGCCCGAGGCCTGCGACGTAGAACCGCTCTGCCGCGGCTAGATCACTGCACGGCCTGGCTAGCCGGATGTGGACCGTCGGATCAATCATCGACACCGCTCCGTTCTTTCTTTTCTGGACCAGACTCCAATGCGTGTTGACCGAGTCCTGGCGGCTGCGGCATCGGGTTACGGCTTAGAGGAACGAGTCTCGTCGCGTGATCGGTTTTTCCTCGACTTGCCGGAAACGACAGCTCCGACCACTCCCCCGATCACGGTTCCGACTGTCGCCCACCACCACTGATCGACCATCGTCGCCACGGTTACACCGATGACCAAACCAATGATCAGTGGCAGGTAAGACCATCCGCCGATTGGTACACGAGGGACTCGTTCTCGCACCACTAACCCTCCCTCTCAACACGTCACCGAACAACGCCGGTTCGACCTCAGCAATGAGGTCACGGCAAACCCAGCAAAAAGCCATGTCGGCCAGGTTCACGTCGAGTCACCGTGCGGTTTCTCGTTGGGGTTGACCACAAGCGTGATGGTAACACCATCGTTGCACCAATTGCCACGTTCGTTGTACTGGTGTCGCAATCGTCCGACTGGAGGGGCGCCCTAACGCTCCGCGCCCTTTACTGCTCGGAAGCCGCACGTAGGGCAAAGGCGGCGTGAACAACGAAGGCCACCGGCAGTCTCACAACAAGGCGGCCGGCCAAGGCAATCATCCTGGTTCCGCTGGTTATCGCCGTCGTTTCATCGCGCCCCGCGCCAGCTTCCGCAGAACGTACGCACCACAGTGGACACCCAACAGTGCGGCGGGGAAAGCGGCAGCGGTGGCAGCTGTGCTGTTCAGCTGCTGCACCACCCCGGCCCGCTTCAGGCGCCACCATGCCCAGGCGGAGAACGGAGCGACGACGAGCGACGCGGTGACCACACCCGGGGTGTACTCGCGCATCACGGCGGATTGCCCTACATGGGTCACGGCGTGCAACCCGAACCCGGCGAGCGCGGTCTGATAGAAGGCGGAGCGACCTTCGGACCCGGCCCCCGCAGCTGCCGCGGCGGCGATCAGGCCTCCCATCAAGCCGATCGCAGTCGCCGCGTGAGTGCGATCGAACCGCAGCAATGACAACACCCTCGGCGACATCCCAGGAAAGCTCGCCTGCAGCCTGTCGCACTGCTTGGCGGCGTACCGGGGCATAGTTGCCAGTTCCTCCGCATCATGCGCAGCGAAGGCGACCAGCAATCCCCAGGTGGCCGCAGCAGGTACGGCGACATGCGTAGCGGGCGCCTCACTCGCCCCGCACGCCGTGCCACGCTTCGTCATACGCCTTCCTCACGCTCGACCCCTCGGTGCGCCCCCAATACCCAAGTCCCCTTGATGAGCATCTGAGAGCGCTTCAGCGGCCGCCCCGATTTCCTGGCTTCGAACAGCATTGCTCACTTTGCGCGACGAACGGGCCGAGGTTCCGGATGACGATGCACATCATTCGTCCTCCGCGCCGTCTTGGTTGGGGCACAACAGCGCGACTGGTAAGGTATAACGCACACGGCAAGTTGTAAACCGGCTAATGCAAATCGTTCAGAATGGCCCATGATGACCAGGAAAAACGCGGCGAGCCCGCGACCCCGTGGCGGTCTCGCGGACAAACGTCGCGCGATCATCGCCGGTGCCCTCACCATGTTCGCCAGGGACGGCTACACGCGCGCGAGCATGGATGCCATCTCAGCCGAAGCCGGAGTGTCGACGCGCACTGTCTATAACCATTTCACCGACAAGGCAGAGCTGTTCCGCACGGTCATCCGAGAAAGCGCAACGAGATTCGCTGAGGCACAGATCGCAATCATCGAGCGCTACCTGCACCGGGTCAGCGATCTGGAACCGGACCTCGTCGAGTTCGGCCTGGCCTTCGCGAAACCGATCGCGGCGGAGTATGCCGACCACTTCGCCCTGGTGCGCCAGGTCAACGCCGAGGCCGGGCACATCCCGCAGGAAGCTATCGAAGCGTGGCAGGAGGCCGGACCTCTACGCGTCCGCCGCGCACTCGCCGAACGACTGTCCAAAGTGGCCGAGCAAGGACTGCTGCGCCTCGACAACCCGGAACAAGCCGCGCTGCAGCTCATGCTGCTGATCTCAGCCAGCACCACACCCGACCAAAGGGCGGCGTCGACCGACGAGGAACTCACCGAGACAGTCACTGCAGGGGTGCACACGTTCCTCTACGGCCACGCACGCTAACGGCTGCGAAGCTCGGTCGGGGCCGCTCAGATGGCCAGTCGCCTGAACGATTCACCTTATCTACAGTGGACATTGCTTGACCTTGCGGCCATCAAACCGACTGCAGGCTGCTCTCGCGAACTGCTTTCAGCGCTCGGGACCATGCCACGAGCTCATCGAGCATCTCGTTCAGCGTTGACTCCTGGTGCTCTCCCGGCAAGCATTCGCCCGGTTGCACAGGATCGGTGATCACAAAATCGGTGAACGCCGACAGTGCAACCTGGCTCCGCACGGTGGCCACCTTCACCTCGGCCAGCGCCAGCCGGAGGTGTTCCACCGCGCGAACACCTCCGTGCACACCATGGCTCACGAAACCTGCCGCCTTGTCGTTCCACTCCGCGAACAGGTAGTCAATCGCATTCTTCAGCGCCGCAGGCATCGAGTGGTTGTACTCCGGCGTGACGAACACGAACCCGTCGAACGAACCCACTACGGCCGCCCACCGCTTGGTGTGCGTATTGCGGTATGCACCAAACAACGCAGGGAGATCCTCGTCCAGCAGCGGCAAGCCATGCTCGGCAAGGTCGACCACCTCGAACGTCGCATGACCGGCAACAACAGCAGGATGCCGATTCGCGACCTCGGCCACCCAACGTGCCGCGACCTCCGTGCGGCGGACAGACCTGGTGCTACCGACAACAATGCCGATGCGGATCATGACGACTCCCCTCCCAGCGAACGTTTCCCCGGACTTGCTGGCCACGAACCAATCTACAACGGGGATGGCATTCTGTAAAACGCTCGATGCATCTCGCGGCTGCCCAACCTGGGCGCGTCATGATCGCCGCACCTGCAGGCAGCAGAACGGTCGAGCTCACTGGGCTCAGCTCTCGACCACGGTCTTGATCGCCTGCAACGTTCGACGCATGTCCCTCTCGATGCGGGGGCCGCGGATCCAGCCGAGCAATGCCCAGTACAGGCGCATCGGCAACGTCCTGGTCAGCTCGAAGGATTCGGTCACAGCCGTGCCGCCGCCCGCCTCCTCCAGCACGTACGACCACGTGAGCTGGACCGTGTTGCGCGGAGCGATCGGTAAGCCAAATGGACGCGAACTCACCTCGAAAGCAAACTTGCGCATCGGCTCGCAGGCCACGACCGTGCACTCCGTCCAGTACACCGGTCCCTTCTCGTTGCGCTTGACGTGACCTCGGAATCGAGCTCCTGCGGTCGCACCGGTTGCGCCGTCGAGCCATTCGGCTTCGAATGTCTCAGGGCTGAACCGGCCGATCTGAGTTACATCGCTGATGAGTAGCCAAACTCTGTCCGCTGGGGCATTGATGTGTACCGTCACAGAGCCGCGCATCGCCTCAGCGTAACCCGAGGGACAACCTTCCTACTCGGGATCTCAGCGCGGTGGTGGACGGCAAGCTGTTCTGCTGGCGGCGCGACATCCGCCTCCGCTGGTGGGGCGAGGTGCGGATACACACCCACCGAGCCTGCCTGTCGGGGATGGCTCGGGAGCGGTGGTCTTCGGTAGATTCGCGCCGTGCCAATGGTTCGCCTCGGAGCAGTCGCGCTCGACACCGACGCGCCGATAGTTCTCGCGACATTCTGGAGTGAGCTGCTCGGCGGCCAGATCTCGTTCTCCAGCAACGACTTCATCTCCATCGTCGCTGGTCCCATCCGCCTGAATGTTCACCGGGTAGTCGACTACCGCGCGCCGTCCTGGCCGGATGGATCAACTCCGAAGCAGATGCATCTCGATATCGAGGTATGCGATCTGGAGGCGGCGGAGGAGCAGGCTCTCCGGCTCGGAGCACGACGAGCGGACGTGCAGCCCGCGCTCGACCGGTGGCGAGTTCTGCTGGACCCCGCCGGCCATCCGTTCTGCTTGACCACACAATTCCCCGAGTGAAACGACCCACCACATCCGGCTACAGTGGACGCCGCGATGTTGGCCCTGCCATGACCTGACCAGATGCCGCAGGATCGGCCTGCTGAGACGTAAACCCAGCACGAGGTTCGTCCAGGGCGGAAGGACTCAACCGCGGCGAAGGCGTCCCAGAGTCGCTATCGGAAGTGATGTGTGACCTGCTCGAGGAATGTCTGATCCCCGCCCTTGGCATCGCCAGACTCACGGGGCGCCCCTGGCCCACTCGGCTTCGGTCTGGGCTCGCTTTCTTGCGAGGTAGTCACTCACCGTCGGTGTCGTCTTCCGCCCCTTCGTTTTGCTTTGTGCGGTAGGAAAGCGCGAAGGACAACAGGCCGGAGATTGAGGCACCGCCGAAAGCGTATGGGCCGAGCGCGTCTGCCCAGTTGCGGGCACCCGTGGCGTCTCCAGCAACGAGGGCGGCGATCTGGCCGGTCACGATGGCAAGTCCGGCGATTAGGAAGAACACCACGGCGACTACGAACAGGAAGGTCGCGATGCGTGTCGGGCGGGATGTTGTTGGTGCCGGTGCGTTCGTCGTCGAACTCATCAGGACTCCCTTGGTCCAAGGTCACACGGGTAGCGCGCCGATGGCGATCAGCACGCCCATGCCGAGGATCGGCAGGCAGTAGTAGGACACCAGCGGCAGGAACGTCTTGACCGGGTCGACGCGCGCGATGCCGGCAGCGACGTAGATGGGGGCGCCGGACGGCGGTGAGGCGCCTTCGGTGGAGGCGAAGATGAGTACCGCGGCTGCGGCGATGGGAGCGGGGATACCTGCTCCGACGAGTGCTGCGACCGCGACCGGGCCGATGGCCGCCATGGTGGCGCTGGCGGTGAGCGGGATGGCGATGGCCACGATGATGACGCCGATGGCGATGGCCATGACCCAAGCGGATGCGTCCAAGCCGGACAGGACCGCCTTGAGCTGCTCGGCCAGGCCGAGGTCGGCGAGCAGGTTCGAGGCGGAGAACGCCGCAACGATCGTGATGCCGATGACGCCAAAGGACGGAGCCGCCTTGGCCACTGTGGACCACCAGTCCGATGCGCTGCGCGGCAGGTGCTTGCGGCCCAGGATGAGCACGAGGGCGATCATGAGCACGGGGATCCAGGTGATCAAGCTGATCACATCGGGCATGGTGTACGGCTGGGCGGCCAGCAGTGTTCCGTCGGCGAGCTCGACGGGTTCTTTGAGGTCGTGGGACACGCTGGTGTAGGTACCGAGTGCGTCGGCGATCGGACCGCGGGTCAGCATGAGCGGGATCAGAATCGGGACAAAGAGCAGCAGCGACGTCCAGCCGGTGCGCAGACTGCGCCCGAAAGGCATCCGGTCTGCCGCCGAAACAGCCTGGATGTCGTTGCGGCGAACCAGGAAGAACACCAGGACCAGGCGATAGACCAGGCACCACAGCCCGGCCAGGGCCAGGGGTTTGATGATCTCGTCAGGTTGCATGATGCCCTGCGCGGCGAGCCCGCCGACCAGGATGAACATCGTCGAAGAGAACGGGAACGTCACGCCCATGCCCGCGCCGCCTGCCACGACCGTGGCGGCCAGTTCCGGTTTGACACCGGAGCGCTTCATCCACGGCACCGTGACCGAACCGACAGCCGCGGTGACCCGCGGCCCCTACGTGGGCAATCGCTCCGAAGATCCCACCGGCGACGGTGGCGGTGTAGACCGGTCCTCCGCGAAGCCGGCCGAGCATGGAATTCAGGAGGTCGATCAGCTTGTCCAAGACCGGCGTCCTCGTCAGCAGATAGCTCATGAAGACGAAGGCCAGTCCCGCGAAGGTGACCTCTTCCTGCATGGCATCCAGCACCGCGCTGCCGATCGCTGACAGCGGAGAGCCGCCGTCGGAGACCCCACCCACAAGCGCAAACGCGCAGACTGCGAGGAAGCCGAGGATCATGGCCTCACCGATGTTGCGCTTGAATGCGGCATTCCAGGTGATGATGACGCCGACGAATGCCGCGAGCGCCCATACTCCGGTCATCGCGCGCCCCCGGAGAGAACGGTGGTGTGATCCGGCAGGACAACCGTTCCCGCCACATCGCTCCCCTTCAGGCTGCCGACCGCTTTGGCGACCCCGGCTGCGCCGACCGAACTCGCGCCCTCGGTCTGGCCAGGATCATGCTGGCGCGGCCTTGTCAGTCGCATCGGCTTCTCCGCTCTCCGCCGCTGAGCTCCGTCCAGCGTGCGCCGTGTCGTCGGTGACATGCCAGAGAACGATAGAAGTACAACTGATCCCTGTCACTACCTGAGTTCCAGAAAATCTTGCCTGATTGTTCGTAAATGGTACTGTCCAGTCCCTAGTCATTGTTGACGCCGGACTCCAGGAGCAGTGCCCCATGCAAGAGGTCTTGATCGTCGGTTGCGGCGAAGTGGGTGTCGCCTACGCCGAGGGGCTTCGAAAACTCGATCCCGCCCCGAAGCTGCACCTGCTGGATCCCACCCCGAGCGCGGGCGCACTCGCGCTCGCCGAGAGCGCGGGCATCGCTGTCCATCACGAACCCGGCCGGGCCCTGATGGCGGCCGACGTGGTGCTGCTCGCGACGCCGGGCGGTGCGCTGGAGCAGGTGCTCGATGCGCTGCTGCCTCATCTGCCGACGGGAATCGTCGTCGCAGACCTGAGCACAGCAACTGCCGAGGCCAAGCAGCAGGCGGACGCCCGCTGCCGCGGCAGCCAACTCACCTACGTCGACGTGGCGATCACCGGCTCCGTGGCGTTGACCGGATCCGCCACGCCACTGCTGTACGCGGGCCCGGACGCTCCAACGCTCATCGAGATGCTGCAGCAGCTCGGGGCGCCGCTGACGGTGCTGAGTGGCGCACGCCCGGGTGATGCGATGCGAGTCAAACTCCTGCGGTCGGTCATCATGAAGGGCCTCGAAGGCCTGGCCGTGGAATGCCTACCCGCCGCGGAGGAATTCGGGGTCTCCGAGGCACTCTGGGATTCATTGTCCGATGTGGACAAGACTGGCTTCGTCCCGTTGCTGCGCGCCATGATCCGCACCCACCCCCGGCATGCCGAACGCCGCGAGCACGAGGTAGCCGAAGCCGCTGCGCAGCTGGAGTCCATCGGATACCCCAGCACGCTGACCCGCGCGACCGAGCGGTTGTTCGGCGCCACCAACGCCGCCGCGGGCAAGTCCTTCCCCGAGCAGGACGGCACCGACGGGGTCATCAGCTGGTTGCGTTCCACGAATCGTTGATCCACAGCATGAAAACCATTAGAGAACTTGGAGAATTGATGCCCTCCACCGAAACCCGGCCCGCCCAAGACGTTCTCGACCGGCTCGGCGAGCTCGGTGCTGCGACGGTGTACGAGGCCAACGGCCAGCGCGGTGCACTCGACGCAGGGATCAAGCCCCTCGACCCGGCCACGACCGCGGTCGGTCGCGCTGTCACGGTCGACCTGGCACCGGCCGACAACTGGTACATCCACGTCGCGCTGCTGGAAGCCGGTCCGGGCGACGTGCTGGTCGTCGACGCCAAGGGCTACCTGGAAGCCGGTCCCTGGGGCGACGTGCTGACCTGCGCCGCGCAGGAACGCGGGCTGGCGGGGCTGGTCATCGACGGGGCGGTCCGGGACAGCCGGGACATCATCGCCGCCGGTTTCCCGGTGTTCGCGCGCGGTCTGTCCATCAAGGGCACCACCAAGGCCGTGGAGGGGCGCGTCAACGTCCCGGTCCGAGTAGGCGGGACCATCATCGAGCCTGGCGACATCATCCTCGGGGACGCCGATGGACTCGTGCGCGTGACCGCTGACGAGGTTCCGGACGCACTCGCCGCCGCCGAAGCACGCGCGGCCAAGGAAGCCAGGTTCCGCGAACACATCCGCACCGGCGCCAGCACGCTCGACCTGCTGGGACTCCCGAACCCGCGATAGGAAAGGAGATAGGCTCGCCAGGAGCCAGCACAGCCGAGGAGGACACATGGGGCGACCCGCCGATGAGGTGTACAACGCCCTGAAGAAGGCCATCCAAACCGGCCGGCTGGCGCCCGGCGAGCACCTCGTCGAGGACAACCTGCGCACCGAGTACGGCGTCAGCCGCACTCCCGTCCGCAACGCCCTGCGCCGTCTCGCCGAGAACGGCCTGGTCACCATCGAAGCGAATCGCGGCGCCTTCGTCGCCTCCTGGACCAGTGATGACGCCGCCGAGGTGATGTCCATCCGCGCCTTGCTCGAACCGCACGCGGCCGCGCTGGCCGCTGAGCGGCGCAGCGACGAACAGCTCAATCGGTTGCTCGAGATCTGCGCGACGATGGAGGAGTGCGAGCGGCGGCGAGCAAGCGACTTCCGCGATGAGCTCGCCCGGCAGAACCACGAACTGCACACCACGGTGCTGGAGTCCGCCGCCTCCCCCCGCCTCTACAGCATTGCCGCGAACCTCACCCGAGCGCCGCTGATGGTCGGCTCGTTCCAGTTCTACAGCGACGAACAACTCTTCCGCAGCCTGCGCGAACACCGCGATCTCGTCGCAGCCATCGAAGCGCGAGACGCGGCGTCGGCACGCGCGGTGATGGAGGCACACCTGCGGCAGGCCTACCGCACCATGACCACTCCAGCCCCGAACTGACGCCTCCGCGCCCACCCGGGTGCGGTGTCGCGAGGTCATCACGAGGCAGTCCAACCTGCTTCAGGCCACCACGCTCCCCCAAAATCCTCCCGCTCCCACAGCTCCTGGCTCTACGTCCTGACCGGGTCCGCTACCGAGGCGGGCGACCCGAAAACTCCGCAGTTCGCAGGAAAAGCGTCAGGCTCCCAGCCCGCCATCTCGCAGGTACTCGATCAACATCGCCTGGGAGCGCCGGATGTGGTCGCGCATCGCCTCGCGGGCCTGCGCCCCCCGCCCGTTCACGATCCGGTCCAGGATGACCTCGTGGTCATCCAGGTAGAGGACCTGCAGGGCCTCCGGCGTCCGGATGGCCAGCCGCACCGTGTCCTTCGGGAAGTACCGGTGCAGCTCCTGGATCATCTGCCCCAGCCGCCGGTTCCCGCCCGCGTCGTGGATGACACCGTGGAACGCGTCGTTGAAGTGGCGAAGCCGCTCGGCGGCGCTCTCCCCCGAGCCGTCCAGTGCCGCGACGGCTGTCGGCAGGAGATCGGCCAGCGCCTTCTGCGCCTCCGCCAGCTGTCGAGCGACTGACGGATCCTTCGCCTCGGCCGCGAGCTCGGCGGCGAATCCCTCGAGCTCGGCGCGGACCTGGTAGACCTCCTCGAGCTCGCGAAGGGTCGGCACGCGCACCCTGGCGCCGCGGTTCGGGATGAGTTCGACCAGGTTGAGCGCCTGCAACTTGCGCAAGGCCTCGCGGGCAGGTGTGCGGCTGACGCCGAACCGCCGGCAGACCTCGTCCTGCTGGAGATGCGCGCCGCGCGCGTAGCGCCCCGCCAGGATCTCGCCCTCGAGTATCCGGGCGATCTGGTCCGCGTAGCTGCTCGGGGACTCGAGTCCCGCCCCCGAGGGCATGTCGCTCATCTGGCCTCTCACATCTCGTCATCGCGGGGCGGCCGACCGGACGCGACCGCTCTCACCCCGACGCGGAACGCCCTGGTCAGGATGGGCGGGCGGCGATCCGGCGGCATTCCCGTCGCACCCTGTGACGCCCGCACCGCCGCCATGGCGGCCCCGGTCGTCGTCCTCTTTCGTATCAGGTCGGGTCTTGACATCGACCCCCGCTGTCGATTGTATCCACGGATACATGGATCCAATCGACGAGCTGTGGGAGGCCGACATGGTCGATGTGCGGAACGTGCGGGGCGGCGACGGACTGGACCCGATCCGGGACGAGATCAACGAACTGCTGGACTCGGTCGTCGAGTCGACCGCGAAGGCCACCGAGGCGTTCTTCGCCTCCTACGACGAGGACCCGGACCCGGCGCGGCTCGCCGCGTGGCTGGCTCCCCGCTGCTGGCGGGAGATCGACTACGTGTACCTGCTCAACGAGGAGATCGCCCGGTACGGCATGCAGTTCGAACGCCGGCACATCACGCTGCTGGCCAAGCAGTCCTTCCAGGAGGCCGAGCACTACGACATGGTCGGGAAGGCCATCGAGTCCCTCGGCGGCACCGTGCCCACCTCCGTCCCCGCCGAGGCCGAGCCGTGGAGCACGTTCCTCTGGGAATGCCTGGACCGGCACCCCCTCGCCGCGGTCGCCGCGTGGAACCTGTCCGAGACCTCGGCCTCCGGCAGCTTCGAACCGACCTTCCGCGGCGCGGAGCGCCATGGTCTCGACGAGGTCGTCCGCATCTACAAGCGGATCGAGACCGACGAGAAGTTCCACGTCGGGCTCGGCCTCCAGATGATGTCGACCTACGTCGAGGACGACAACGACCGCGAGGAGATCCTGCGCGCGATGCGGGGCATGCGCGACATCGCCTGGAAGACGTTCACCCCCGAGTCCGTCAACACCGCCGGCGCCTGACCGAGCCGGTCCGAAGCACCCCGGGAGAGGCACCATGGCCGACACCTGGACCACCCTCGAAGTCGAGTCCGCGGAGCCGTGCGCCACCGACGTCGTGGTCATCACGCTCGTCGACCCCGACGGAGCTGCGCTGCCGGCGTGGGCCCCCGGGGCGCACATCGACGTCGATCTCGGAGCCGGATTCCTCCGGCAGTACTCCCTCTGCGGAGATCCCGGCGACCCAGGACGGTGGCGGATCGCCGTCCTGCGCGAGGCAGCGGGCCGCGGCGGTTCGCAACGGGTGCACGACCTCGTGCGAGCCGGGGGAAAGCTACCTGTCCGCGGTCCGCGCAACCACTTCCCGCTCGTCGACGCCGATCGCTACCTCTTCATCGCGGGCGGGATCGGCATCACGCCGATCCTGCCGATGGTCCGCCGCGCCGCAGCACAGGGGCGGCCCTGGACGGCGTTGTACGGAGGCCGGTCGCGGAACTCGATGGCCTTCGTCGACGAGCTCCGCGCTGTTCCCGGCGGCGACCTCGCCGTCGTTCCGCAGGACGAGTTCGGGCTGCTCGACCTCCCGGCCGCCCTCGGTGCGCCGACCGAGCGGACCGCGATCTACTGCTGCGGTCCCGAACCGCTGATCGCAGCCGTCGAACGGGAGTCGGCGCACTGGTCTCCGGGCGCCCTGCACCGCGAACGGTTCACCGCAGCGCCGGTCACCACCGAGGGCGGCGCGTTCGAAGTGGTGCTCCAGCGCAGCGGGCTTCGCCTGGAAGTGCCCGAGCACGAGTCGCTGCTCGACATCATCGAAAACGCAGGCGTCGCCGTGGAGAACTCGTGCCGTGCCGGTATCTGCGGCACCTGCTTGGTCCGGGTGACCTCCGGCGAGCCGGACCACCACGACGACGTCCTCTCCGACGACGAGCGCGAACGCGGCGAGGTCATGCTGCCGTGCGTGTCCCGGGCGCGCGGCGAACTCCTCGTGCTCGACCTCTAGAACCGTTCGGGCCGGTCCACGACAGCGGACGCGGGCTTCCCCTCTCGATCCTGGCTCCGGAAACCACGCTCCCCACACCGAAGGAGACGTCATGTCACAAAAGGTCCGCGGTGTCGTCGCGCTCGCCGAGGGCGAGCCGGTGACCGTCGAGACGATCATCGTTCCGGAGCCGGGTCCGGGCGAGGCCGTGGTCGCGATCCAGGCGTGCGGGGTCTGCCACACCGACCTGCACTACCGCGACGGCGGCATCAACGACGAGTTCCCGTTCCTGCTCGGCCACGAAGCCGCCGGAATCGTGGAATCGATCGGCGACGGCGTGGCCGACCTGTCCCCGGGCGACTACGTGGTGCTGAACTGGCGCGCGGTGTGCGGCGCCTGCCGGGCGTGCCGGAGGGGAAAGCCGCAGTACTGCTTCGACACCTGCAACGCCGAGCAGGCCATGACCCTGGAAGACGGCACCGTGCTGTCCCCGGCCCTGGGCATCGGCGCGTTCGCGGAGAAGACGCTGGTCGCCGCCGGGCAGTGCACCAAGGTGAACCCGGAGGCCCCGGCGCAGGTCGCCGGGCTGCTCGGCTGCGGCGTGATGGCCGGCCTCGGTGCGGCGGTCAACACCGGGCAGGTGGGCCGTGGCGACTCGCTCGCGGTGATCGGCTGCGGCGGCGTCGGTGACGCCGCCATCGCCGGCGCGAAGCTGGCCGGGGCGACCACGATCATCGCCGTGGACACCGACCCGCGAAAGCTGACGTGGGCCGAGGAGTTCGGCGCGACGCACACCTGCAACGCCCGCGAGACCGACCCGGTCGAGTTCATCCGCTCGGTCACCGACGGCTACGGCGCCGACGTCGTCGTCGACGCCGTGGGACGCCCGGAGACCTACCGGCAGGCGTTCTTCGCCCGCGACTTGGCAGGCACGGTCGTCCTGGTCGGAGTCCCGACCCCGGACCTGATGGCGCCGGAAATCCCGCTGATCGAGTACTTCGGCCGCGGCGGCGCCCTGAAGTCCTCCTGGTACGGCGACTGCCTGCCCAGCCGGGACTTCCCCACCTGCATCGACCTCTACCTGCAGGGCCGGCTCCCGCTCGACAAGTTCGTCACCGAAACCATTGCCCTGGACCAGATCGAGTCCGCATTCGACAAGATGCGCGCCGGCGAAGTCCTGCGTTCGGTGGTGCTCCTGGACCCTACGAGGTCCTGATGGCCAGGCGAATGCAAGGTGTCCGCCTGCATTCCCCTGACCCCGGAGACCAACGAGTTGTTCTGGGGGCGCACCGAATTCCGCGGCCAGCAGTACCTGACTACAACCAGCGGCCTACAGCCGGCAGCTCTCCGTCGTCGGCGTCGTGATCGACATCCACGGGCGCACCCGCGGAGCATTGATCATCGGCGCCCCAGCCACTCGCCTGCCCCACGACGAGCTTCCCTACGTGGCGAGCACGCTGGTCGACGCCGCACGGCGCCTCGGTGCCGAACTACCGTCCGCAGGGAGCAATACGCAGACATCGGGCGGTTGAACAGCCGCTGTCCCAGGTGTCGGAGTTCAACGGCCGCTGCATGCTTTCCGGCGCTGAGGGGCCGTGAACATACTGCAACAGTTTGTTTATTTCCTGCTCGGAGGGTGCTAACTTCTTGGCTGGCACCAGTTCGGGAGTGATCAGAGCCGGGTCCGTGGTCGCGACGTCGACCTCCGGAGCGGGATGGCGACTCCAGCCAGACCCCTCCCCTCCCGACCGTCTGTGCAAGGAGGCCACCCATGGCTCCCGAACGCCTGGACCAACCCTGCGAGGACGACCCTCTGCTCGACCTGTGGCACCCGTTGGGGGCCGTCGAGACGATGCCGAAAAACCGCACGTGGAAAGATCAGCTGCTCGGCGTTCCGCTGACGCTGAGCCGATCGCCCGAGGGCGGGTTCGCCGTGTGGAAACGGCGGGGCGACGATCCCGACTCGGCGGAAGGGCCTCCGGCTTCGACGCTGCCGGTGACCGAGCGGTACGGCTACCTGTGGACGTCGCTGGGCACGCCGCGCCCGCTGTTCGGCATTCCGGAAGCGGACGAGAGCGATCGACGTCTGCTGCACGCCACGTCGATCACGGCCCACACGTCCGCTCCCAGGAGCATCGAGAACTTCCTCGACATGGGGCACTTTCCGTTCGTCCACACCTCCGTTCTGGGCGATGAGCCGCACACCGAGGTCAAGGACTACAACGTGGAGGTCTCCGTCGCCAGCGAGGAAATCCTGGCAACGGATTGCGTTTTCTACCAGCCACAAGCGGCGCTGTCCAGCCAGGGCGGCGCGGAGGTCGACTACGCGTTCCGGGTCCCGCATCCCCACTGCTCCGTGCTGTACAAGTCGAGCCCGGGGGTCGCGGATCGGTTCGACGTCATCGCGCTGTTCGTGCAGGCCCTCGACCAGGAGCACATCCGCGCCCACATGTGGCTGTGCCTGCTGGACGACAGCCAGCCCGACTGGGCCCTGCGCCGGTTCCAGGTATCGATCTTCGGCCAGGACAAACCCATCCTCGAGAACCAGTTGCCGCGCAGGCTGCCGCTCGACCCGCGAGCGGAGACACCGATCCGGGCCGACAAGTCCGGCGTCGCCTATCGCCGGTGGCTGGGCCAGATGGGTGTCCGCTACGGCGTCATCCCGGGAGCCGCGTGATGGGTGAAGACCTGCTGCTGCGCGCGGGGAAGAGCTGGCACCCCATCGCCGCCGAGAGCGATCTGGTTTACCGGCACGTGTTCCAAGGCCAACTGCTCGGGCAGGAACTGGCCGTGTGGCGAGCCGACGACGACCACGTCAACGTCTGGGAAAACCGGTGCCTGCACCGGGGTGTCCGACTGTCGGTCGCGATGAACGACGGCCGCGAGCTGAAATGCCAGTACCACGGCTGGCGCTACGCCAACCGCACTGCGGCCTGCACCTACATCCCGGCGCATCCCGCCGATGCCCCCGCGCGGACCATCACCAATCGAACCTATCCGGTGCGCACGAGCGGCGGGATGGTGTGGACCGCGTTGGCGGAGCCGACCGACGAGCCACCCGAACTCGACGCTGGTCTCGTGCTCCGCCCCATGCCGGTACGGGCGCGGCCGGAGAACGTGGTGGCCCTGCTCGTCGAACATCCACCTGCGCTCCCGGACGCCGCACCGCCGTCGGCTCGGCGATGCGGGGACTTCATCGTCGAGGTGGAAGGGGTCGGCTTCTTCGCGGTGCAGCCCGTGGATGCCGACCGCGCGATCATCCGGGGTGTGCTGACCGGCCAGGCATCGGCGGGAAGACTGCGACTGCTCCGGCACTTCGACGGTGCCCTGACACGCCTTCGGGAGATCGCTCAGGAACGGGAAGCCGACGAGCCCGCTCCGGAACCGCTGCCGCCCCGCTACGAACCGGTCCCGAAGCACTTGGCGTCGCTGCCCGCCGGCAGTGAGCACCTCGACCTGCCGACTCGGGTCCGGGTGGTCCGAACGTGGGAGGCGGGCGCCGGCGTCCGCGGACTGGAGCTCGGACCGGTGGGCGACCGTCCGCTCCCGAGCGGTCAACCGGGTTCTCATCTCGACGTCGCCCTGCCCGGTGGTCTGGTCCGCCAGTACTCGCTGGTCAACGCGCCCGGCGAGACCGGGCACTACGTGATCGGGGTGAAGCTGACCCCCGACTCCGCAGGGGGATCGGTATCCTTGCACGAACGGGTGCGCGAAGGTGACGTGCTCGCGGTGTCCTTGCCGCGCAACAACTTTCCGCTGCGGCGAGACCGCGAACGCACGGTGCTGGTCGCGGGCGGAATCGGGATCACCCCGCTGCTCGCGATGGCGCAGATGTTGGAGCACCAGGAGCTCCACTACGAGCTGCACTACTTCGCCGCGCGCGAAGCCGACGTGTCCTTCAAGGATCGCCTGGCACGCCTGGGAAATGTCCGGACCATCATCGGACTGGATCCCGCGGAGACGACGGCCGAGCTGGAGCGACTTCTCGGGGCAACGGATCACGAGGACTGCCAGGTCTACGTCTGCGGCCCCCCGCCGATGCTGGACACCGCCAGGGATGTCGCTCACCAGGCCGGCTGGCCGCGCGAAGCCGTGCACTTCGAGTACTTCCGCAACGACCAGGAGATCGACGAAAGCAGTCGTTTCGAGATCGTCCTCGCCCGGTCGGTCATGAACCTGACGGTGGAGCCCGGGCGCAGCATCCTGGAGACCGTGCGCGAGGCCGGTGTGACGATTCCGTCCTCGTGCGAGCAGGGGGCCTGCGGCACCTGCCGGGTTGCGGTCATCGACGGCCAGCCGGATCACCAGGACGTCTACCTCGACGAGGACGAGAGAGCGGCGGGTGACTCGATGATGACGTGCGTTTCGCGGTCGCTCACCGATCGGCTGACCCTGGACCTGTGAGGAGTTCACCATGATCGTCCTCTACGACGACGAGACGTCCGCCGAGTGCTACCAGGTCCGCGTGCTGCTGGGTGTGCTCGGACTGGACTTCCGGTCGGTGGCCCTGGAGGAGTACGGCTTCGACCCGGACGGTGGCCGGTCGGCCCTGGTGCTCATCGACGACCGGGTGGCTCCCGCGGCGGTTGCGCACCATGCCGGATCAGCCTTGCTGTACTTGGCTCGGGTCTACGACAGCGGGGGAAGGCTCGTGCGTGCTGATGATCCGGCTGGACACGCATCCGTGCTGGACTGGCTGGTGTTCGCGCGTGACCTGACCACATCCGCGGGAGCGGCGCGGAGGCACGAGGCATTCGGTGATCCGGTGGATCTTCCGCAGGCCCAGCAGGAAGCGCATCGGTTGTTGCGCGTGCTGGACCGCCACTTGTGGTTCATGGAGCGGCAGGGCGAGGACTTCCTGGTGGGCGCGTTCTCGCTCGGCGACATCGCCTGCTTCGGAGATGTCGTGCTCTGCGAAGAAGGTGGCGTTTCCCGCCTGGACTACCCCGCCGTGCGGCGCTGGTGCGATCGAGTCCAGCGGGTGCCGGGCGTGCCCTTGATGCCCGGGATCTTCCGCGTCGCCGCGGGACATCCGTCATGAGCACCGGCGCCCGGGCTCGCCGTCACCCCGTGGACGAGGTGCCGTCGGCGGCGAAGCTGACCGTCTACGGGTTCCAACACGTGCTGGCGTTCTTCGCCGGTGGGGCGATCGTCATCCCGACCCTGCTGGCCTCAGCGCTGGGCCTGGACAGCGGTCAACTCGTCCACCTCATCAACGCGTGCCTGCTGACCTGCGGAATAGCCTCGATCATCCAGTCGGTGGGCTTCTGGAAGGTGGGAGTGCGGCTCCCGCTGCTGCAGGGCGTGTCGGCGGTCGCGGTGGCACCGATGGTCGCCATCGGTCTGGGTGCGGGTGGCGGCGCGCAGGGGCTTCGGATGGTCTACGGCGCCGTGATCGTGGCCGGACTGATCACATTCGTGATCGCACCGGTCTTCGGCCGCATGGTGCGTTACTTCCCGCCGGTGGTGACGGGGTCGGTCATCTCCATCATCGGCCTGAGCCTGCTTTCGGTCGCCGCGAAGAGCGCAGCCGGAGGCGAAGGACTCTCGTTCGATCCGGGTAGCGGCCGCAACATGGCTTACGCCCTCGGCACGTTCGCCGTCATCGTCCTGGTGCACAAGGTGTCGCGGGGATTTCTGTCCACGGTGGGGGTGCTGCTCGGCCTGACGCTCGCCACGTTCGTCGCCTGGTCGTTGGGAGATACCAGCTTCGACGCCGTGGGAGATGCCTCCTGGGTGGGATTGTCGACCCCGTTCCACTTCAGCAGCCCGATGGTGTCGCCGGCCGGGGTCCTGTCGATGATGGTGGTCATGGTGGTCACGGCGATCGAGACCACCGGCGCGGTGACCGGTGTCTCGGAGATCGTCGACAGGCGCGTGCGGGGTGACGACATCACCCGCGCGATGCGGGCGGACGGGCTCTCGACGATGATCGGCGGGACCCTCAACTCGTTCCCCTACACCTGCTTCAGCGAGAACGTGGGCTTGGTGCGCCTCACCGGGGTGAAGAGCCGCTGGGTGATCAGCGTGGCCGGGTTTTTCATGATCATGCTGGGCTTGGTGCCGAAGTTCGCGGCCGTCGTCACGGCCATCCCGGCACCCGTGCTCGGGGGCGCTTCGCTGGCCATGTTCGCCATGGTGGCCGTGGTCGGACTTCAGATCCTGTCCCGGGTCGACTTCCACGACCACCGCAACTCCATGATCGTGGCCGCCAGCTTCGGGATCGCCATGTACATCACCATGGTGCCCGAGGTGACCACAGCCGTCCCGGGGTGGGCGCAGATCTTCGTCGGCAGCGGGACCACGATGGGAGCGATCACCGCGATCGTCCTGAACCTGGTCTTCCACCACCTCGGCAGACGACGCGAAGCCACCCGCGACGAGGCACCGAGCGAACTCGGGCTGACGCTGGACCAGATCAACACCATGTCCGCGCAGGAGTTCCGAACCACCTTCGCGCCGCTGTTCCAAGGCCCGACCCCGGCCATCGACCGCGCCTGCGAGCAGCGGCCGTTCGCCGACGTGGCCGAGCTCAAGACAGCCCTTCTAGCGGGGTTCTTCGACTCCAGCGATGACGAACTGCGACGGCTGCTGCCGTCCTACCCGGACCTCGGACGGCCGATGGCCGCCAGCGGGGACAACGGCGGAATGTCGTTCCGCGACCAGTCCGTTGCCGGGCTGACCGACCTGGTCGAGCACGAGCAGGAACAGCTCGACGAACTCACCAGGGCCTACCGGGACCGCTTCGGCTTCCCACTGGTCATGTGCCTGCGCGAGCACGCACATCTCCAAGCAGTGCTGGACCACGGATCACGGCGGCTGCACAACGCTCCCGCCTACGAGTACCACGCCGCGGCCTTGGAGATCGCCCGGATCGCCGACCACCGGTTCCACGACCTGGTGGCGACTGCGGAAGTTGCCGGTCACGAGGCGCCGATGCAGAACGCGACGCCTCCTCCGTCGTCACCTGATGCCATCCAGCGCTCCGAAAAGCGCAATCCCTCCCCCACTCAAACGTGGGTCTTGCGGCCACTATAGCGATGCGCGGTGCGGTCCAGCGGCGCAT